>DASUTC010000006.1 GCA_036374795.1 Herpetosiphonaceae bacterium | reverse complement strand
GCCATCGGCGATCAGATGATGGAGGTTGAGCACCAGCAGATGGCGCTGAGGCTGAAGGCGCAGCAGGCGCACGCGGAGCAAGGGACCCTGCGCCAGGTCGAAGGGCTGGGCGACCGCCGCCGCAATGTGGGCAGCAAGCGCTGCCTCGTCGATCGTGGCAGCGGCGCTGAAATCATCCACCGGCATCGAGATCGTCAGCGTGGGCGCGACAGTTTGGAGCAGCTCGTCGTCGAGCAGCACAAAGGTTGTGCGCAGCGCCTCGTGACGGGCAACGACCGTCTGAATACTGCGGTTAAGCGCCGCAGCATCCAGCGGCCCTTCCAGGCGTAAGACGAAGGGGAGCGTGTAGGCCGAATGCTCAGGATTCAACTGCTCGGTAATCCAGAGCCGCTCCTGGGCAAACGATGCCGGAAAGGCGAACACATCGGCTGCATCATCGCTGACCTCGGCGTTATCGATCGGCCCGTCCTCGCTTGGAAAAGAGATCATGCTTGCTCCTGGCACATTACTGCTGATCGTGAGGTTTCTCCTGGGAACTGCTCTGCCGGGTCAGCGCGGCGCGCTTCATGCGATACATCTCGCGGGGCGCGGCGACGATCGGCTCGTGCGCGGGCAGATCGCTCGTCGTCGGCTGCTCGATCGTTGTGCTCGTCAGGTGGTGATCGATCGCCTGCGCGAGCAGCGCGATCGTGGAGCTTTCAAAAAGCTGCTGGATCGACACCGGCACGCCCAGACGCTGCTGAATCTGGCTGATGATCTGCGTTGCCAGCAGCGAGTGACCGCCGAGCTCAAAAAAATCATCGTAGACGCCGACCTGCTCGATCCCAAGCAGATATTGCCAGATACTCACCAGCGTCTCCTCGATCGCTGTTCGGGGCGCAACATACGGCGTGGCGGTCGAGCGAGCGGCTGTGCCGGTCCCACCCAGCGCGCGTCCCGGTCGATCCGCCTGATGGAGGGCAGCCCGGCGAAGCCTGCTGTGGAGATCGACGGTCGAGACGATCAGGCATGAGGCCGATTCGGTCGTCAGGGCGCGGTGGAACACCTCGATCACGTCGTCCGGCAGCAGGTCGGCAGCATCCTGATCCGCTGCCCATCGGGCTGCGTCGATCTCGACCTGCGCAAGATCAAGCCTGAGATTGATGCAGGGCCAATCGCTGCTTCGCTGCTGCTCGTGCGCCAGCGCCTCGATAAAGCGGGTCGTTGCCGCCGCCGCAGGTCCTGCTCCGCCGAGCAGCCCGGTATTCGCGGTGACGATCAGCGCGAAGTCCAGCTCCTGGTCGCCAAGCAGCTTCACAAAGTCGGTCGCGCTCGCTGCCTGCGGCCCAAACACGGAGAGGTAGGCTGCCTCATCGAACGCTCGAATCGGATATGTTGTCCGGGTACTTGCCGCAGCCGTGTAGAACACACCATGCAGGCCGCCGAAGCGCTCGATCACGTTTGCGATCACCTCGCGCATCCGCGCCGCATCGGCGGCATCGGCGGGCAGCACCAGCACCTCCGCGCCCAGTTGTTCAAGCGCCTGGATCTGGCGGATCTGCTGGCTCGCCGCATCCTCGACCGCGTGCGCATCGAGCCAGGCGGCCCACGACTCCCGCGCGGGCAATGCGACTGGCCCGATCAGCGCCAGCCGCGCCTTGACGGTTTGGGCGAGATAGGTTGCCAGCAGGTGGTCGAGCGGACTCAGCCCGCCCGCGATCAGGTACGTGCCGTTGTCGCGCAGCCGGCCAGGTCGGCCGGCTGCGGCTTCGATGCGCACGGCCTCGAACGTTTGCATCCAGCGCTGGCCGCTTCGATAGGCGATCGAGCTGCTGGTTGGCGCGGCCATCAGCTCGCCGATCAGGCACGACGTGAGCGCCGCCGCCTGGCGCGGGCTGGACGGCACGACTACATCGATCGCCTGGCAGCGCAAGCTCGCGTACTCCTGCGGAA
Source organism: Herpetosiphonaceae bacterium (assembly GCA_036374795.1). NCBI lineage: Bacteria > Bacillati > Chloroflexota > Chloroflexia > Herpetosiphonales > Herpetosiphonaceae > Herpetosiphonaceae bacterium. Next base: position 3,912 of record DASUTC010000006.1, on the reverse strand, counting down.
TCGCCGTACACGCGCCGAGGATCGTTGCTTTCTCAGGCGCGATCGGCTCGTCGCTGTGGACGCCGTGGAGCTGATTGGAGATCGCGATCAGGTGCGCCCGCTCGGCGAGCCGTGGTCCGAGCGCCTGCGCAAGGTGGAGCAGGCTGGCATAGCCGAGACGCTGCGCCTGCGCAAGCCGCGCGACGCTCCAGCCCTCCGGCTGGCCGGTCGTCAAGCTCCACAGATGGACGATCCGCTCCGGCAAGCTGCCTCGCGCCGCAAGCGACTCGATCAGGCGGTCGTAGTCTGCTCTTCCGTGCGGGCTGATCCGATAGGCGTCGGGCTGCGAGTCGTCGAACTGCGGGCCTGCTGTCACCCGCGTGATCGTCCGGCCCTGCTGGTCGAGCGCCTGAATCAGCAGGCTCGCCAGGCTGGAGCCGTCGTCAAAGATCAGCCAGCGCCGTGCCGGACCAGCGCTCTGAGCGATCGTCGGCAGGATCGACGGTTTCCAGAAGGGGATCGAGAACCAGTCGGCAGGATCGGGCTGTCTGCCATGCGTGACGGAACGGCTGGGCGCCTCGTCCTGCGCCTCGATCCAGTAGCGCTGGCGCTCAAAGGGATAGGTCGGCAACGGAATCCGGCGGCGCTGCTCCCCGGCATACATGCCCGTCCAATCGATCGGAACGCCCGCCAGCCAGCAGCGGGCCAGCGCGCCCGGCATCCCATCGTCGGAAGCGCCATCCCCGGCGCGGCGCAGGGAAGCCACGACGGCGTGGCCTGCGGCTTTCGCGCCATGCTGCCTGACGAGCGTGCTCAAGGTATGGCCTGGCCCAACCTCCAGCAGCAGCCAGTCTGCCTCAGCCAGCAGCGTCCGCAAGCCAGCGCCAAACTGCACGGTCTGCCGCAGGTGCCGCGACCAATAGGCCGGGCTCTGCGCATCGGACGCGGTGATCCAGGTGCCGGTGACGTTGGAGATATACGGGATCTGCGGCGGATGCAGCGCCACCTTGCAGACCTCATCGGCGAATCGATCCAGAATCGGCTCCATCATCGTGGAGTGGAAGGCGTGCGAGGTATGCAGCCGCCGATGCTCGATGCCGCGTGCGGCAAGCTCCGCCTGAAACGCGCTGATCGCATCGTCTGCTCCCGCGACGACGCAGAGCCGGTCGCCGTTGACCGCCGCCAGGGAAAGCGCATCGTTCAGCAGGGGCAGCAGATCCTGCTCAGGCAGCGACACGCTCAACATCGCGCCGCACGGCATGTGCTGCATCAGCCGTCCACGGATCGCCACCAGCTTCAATGCATCCTCAAGCGACCATACGCCAGCCACGCAGGCCGCGACATACTCGCCGATGGAGTGGCCGATCATCGCTCGCGGCTGCACGCCCCAGCGCATCCAGAGCTGGGCCAGCGCGTACGCGATCACAAACAGCGCGGGCTGCGCAAGCCACGTCTCGGTCAATCGCTCGATCGCCGCGTCGGCCTGCTCATCGGCTGGATACAGCACGCTGCGCAGATCGAGGCCGAGATCGTGAATCAACAGGTCGCAGCAGTGGTCGACGCTTGCGCGAAACACTGGCTCGTGCTCGTAAAGCTCGCGGCCCATCCCGACGTACTGCGCGCCCTGGCCCGGAAACATCATCGCCACCGGACGATCAGCCGTTGAGCACACGTCCGAGAGCACCCGCTGCGGATCGCATGGTTCGAGCGCGGCGATGGCATCGGCCCGATCCCGGCAGACCAGCACACGACGATGGTCGAAGCTGCGCCGCCCGACCTGGAGCGTGTACGTGACATCGGCTAGATCGGCGTCGGGATGCCGACGAAGATGCGCCGCCAGGCTGGCGGTGGCGCTGTCGAGCGCCGTGCCGCTCCGCGCCGAGAGCACCAGCAGATGCCAGGGCCGCGTCGTCGGCGCGGCATCCGCCACGGGCGCTTCTTCCAGCACGACATGCGCGTTCGTCCCACCGATGCCGAACGAGCTCACGCCAGCCCGCCGAGGAGTCTTCCCGGTAGCCCAGTCGCGCAGGCTGGTGTTGACGTAGAACGGGCTGCTGGCGAAATCGATCTGCGGGTTGGGCTGCGTAAAGTGCAGGCTCGGCGGGATCTGGCCGTGCTTGAGCGCCAGCACGGTTTTGATCAGCCCGGCCACGCCCGCCGCCGCGTCGGGATGACCAATACCGGTCTTGACCGAGCCCAGCGCGACCAGGCCGGTGTGCGGGATATGCGGGCGGAACACCTCATGCAGCGCCGCGACCTCAATCGGATCGCCGAGCGCGGTGCCGGTGCCATGCGCCTCGATGTAGCCGATCGACGCCGGATCGACCTGCGCCGCCCTGAGCGCGTCGGCGATGACCTGGGCCTGTCCCTCGATGCTCGGCGCGGTATAGCCAATCTTCCCGGCTCCATCATTGTTGATCGCCGAGCCTTTGATCACGGCATGGATCGTGTCGCCGTCGCGGAGCGCGTCCTTGAACCGTTTCAGCACCACCACGCCAGCTCCGCTGCTAAAGACCATGCCCTGTGCTGCCGCGTCAAACGCACGGCAATGACCATCCGGCGATGCCGTGCCGCCCCGCTCGTAGAGGTAGCCCGCAATGTGCGGCACGCCGATCGTCACGCCACCGGCCAGCACCATATCGCTCTCGCCGGAGCACAGGCTTTGACAGGCCAGATGGACCGCCACCAGCGACGACGAGCAGGCGGTCTGCACGTTCACGCTGGGGCCGCGCAGGTTCAGCTTGTATGACACGCGCGTCGGCACAAAGTCTTTGTCGTTGCCGATCAGCGCCTGGTAGCGCCCCGCCGACTCCAGCGCCGCGCGGTCGGCGGCAAGCAGATAGGTGTTGAAGCCAACGCCCGCAAACACGCCGATCCGACCCGCATACCGCAGCGAGTCGTAGCCCGCGCATTCCAGCGCGCTCCACGCGCACTCAAGGAACACGCGCTGCTGCGGGTCTGTGATCTGCGCCTCACGGGGAGTCATGCCGAAGAACTCGGCGTCAAACAGATCGATGTCGCGCACGATGCCGCGTGCCTTGACGTAGCTCGGATGCCGCAGCTCTGCCGGAGAAACACCCGCCGCCAGCAGCTCCTCATCGCTGAAGAAGCTGATCGCCTCCACGCCGTCGCGTAGATTTTGCCAGAACTCGTCGATAGTTGCCGCGCCGGGAAAGCGGCCATCCATGCCGATGATCGCAATCTCCGACGTAGCCACAAGATCGCCTGTCTGCTGCGTGTGCTCCAGGCCAGGCTCCGCTACCACGCTCGTGGCTGCTTCTCCCGCAAGATGCGCTGCCAGGGCTTTGATCGTCGGATAGCGAAACAGATCGAGCAGCGAGAGATCGACATCTAGCGTCTCGCGCAGCCGGGAATGTACCTGCGCAGCCAGCAGCGAGTGGCCGCCAAGGTCAAAGAAGGAATCATCGATGCCAACCCGCGCAACGCCGAGCACGTCCTGCCACACCGTGGCGATCGTTCGCTCGATCTGAGAGCGTGGAGCGCTAAACGGCGCGGCTGACTCCGCGCGCAGATCTTCAGGCATGGGCAGCGCCGTGCGGTCGATCTTGCCGTTGGGCGTCAGCGGCAGCGCGTCCAGCACCACGAACGCGCTCGGTATCATGTAGTCGGGCAGGCGCGCTCCCAGGAACGCGCGGAGTTCCAAGTGCAGCCCCTCACCCAGGCCGGGTGCCATGCCCGGAGGGCACCCGCCCTCTCCCACTGCGGTAGGAGAGGGGAATCTTTGTTCCTCGCCCCTTGGTTCTTGGTGCGCCCAGAGGGCACCCGTTCTTGGTTCTTCGACGACGTACGCCACCAGCCGTTTCTGCCCTGCCTGATCCTCACGGGCGAGCACCACGCTCTGCCGGATCTGTGGATGCGCCTGCAGCGCCGCCTCGATCTCGCCCAGCTCGATCCGGAAGCCGCGCAGCTTCA
>DASUTC010000005.1 GCA_036374795.1 Herpetosiphonaceae bacterium | reverse complement strand
GAGCGTTTCGCGAACCGGGTGGATCCCGACGAAGCCCAGGATGTTGCGCTCGAGGCTCTTGATGCTGTGCGCGCGGAACCACACGCGGTAGACGAGCGCGGGCATGCCCATGGTGACGACCAGCCGCGCGGAGCGGCCGCGCAGCAGCTTGGCGCCGCGTGCCGGTCCTTCGCGGCCGAAGGCGTATCCGGGCCGTGCAATCTGCTCGAGGAAGCCCTTGAGCAGCGCCGGCATGCCGCCCAGCCAGAGCGGAAACAGCAGCACCAGGTGCTCGGCCCACTGGATCGCCTCCTGCGCGGAAACCAGTCCCGCCGGAACCGGCCCCGACTCCCACTGCTCCCGTTCGCGCAGCAGCGGAAAGTCGAGTGTGGTCACGTCCACGATGCGCACCGCGTGACCTGCGGCACGCGCGCCGTCGACATAGGCGGCGCCGAGCGCCCGGACAAAGCGTTCGGGATGCGGATCGGGATGCCCCTGGATCAGGGTGATGCGACGGCTCATGGTGTGCCTGGCTCGACTGGAATCCCGCCGATGCTAAGGAGCGCCCAGCCCTCGCCTGTTGATCTGCGACAGATGCGCTGCTGGTGGACTCCTGGATCGGGCGCGCACTCAGCCGCGCGCGAGCAACTCGGCGACGCCGCTCCAGAGGATCTCGATGCCCACGCACAGCAGAATGAACGCCGCGAGCCGCATCAGCACGATGGTGCCGAGGTCACCGAGCCGCCGCAGCAAGGGCGCGGCGAAGAGGTAGCTCGCGTAGATCACCAGCGCAGTGAGCGTGGCGCCGACCACCGCGGCGACGATCGAGCTGACGTAGACCAGCGGGGTCGGCGCCGCCTTGGTGCCCAGCGCGATCGAGGCGGCGATGGTTCCAGGACCGACCGTCAGCGGGAAACTGATCGGGAAGAAACTGCGCCGGGCGATCTCCTCGTCGTTGAGCTCGGCCGCGCCCTCCGCCACCGTCGCCCGGATCGAATCGTCGACCTTGTCGTTGAGCAGCCGCCAGCCGTTGATCGCCACCACCAAACCGCCGCCGACACGGACGATCGGCAGCGAAATGCCGAAGAAATCGAGCACGTAGGCACCGACCAGCAGTGCGGCAACCAGCAGGAACCAGCAGTTGACCGCAATCTGCTTGGCCATCAGCCGTACCAGCGAGGGATTGCCTCCGGTCATGCCGATGAAGATCGAGGCATTGGCTACCGGATTGATGATCGGCAGCAGCGTCACCGGGATCAGCAACATCGCCTTGAGCAGTTCCAGGATCCAGAGGTCCACGCGCACGCGCCGATCAGTTGAGAATTTACTTGAAGTTAAAGTTACTTCTTACTTGAGGTTAGTTCGAT
>DASUTC010000004.1 GCA_036374795.1 Herpetosiphonaceae bacterium | reverse complement strand
GAGCCTGCCGAGCGTGATCCCGATCGGGCGTCCGATCGCCAACACGCAGCTCTATGTGCTGGATCGGCAGATGCAGCCGGTGCCGCTGGGCGCGCACGGGGAGCTGTACATCGGCGGCGACGGCGTGGGCCGGGGCTATCTCAACCAGCCCGCGCTGACCGGCGCGACGTTCGTGCCCGATCCGTTCAGCGGCACGGGGGGCGGGCGGCTGTACAAGACGGGCGACCTGGCGCGGTATCTGGCGGACGGAACGCTGGAGTTCCTGGGGCGGATCGACCAGCAGGTGAAGCTGCGCGGCTTTCGGATCGAGCTGGGCGAGATCGAGGCCGTGCTGGCCGAGCATCCCGCCGTGCGCGAGGCCGTCGTGCTCCTGCGCGAGGACACACCTGGCGATCCCCGCCTCGTGGCGTACGTTGCGACAAACCAGGCACCAAGCAACCAGGAATCCGAAACCTGGAACTCTGAACTGCGGCAGTTCCTGGGGGCACGCCTGCCCGCCTACATGATCCCATCCGCGTTTGTGCTGCTCGACGCGCTGCCGCTGACCGAGAACGGCAAGGTCGATCGGCGCGTATTGCCCGCGCCTGAGCGCTCAGGGCTGCAAGCCGCCGATCGGGTCCAGCCGCCGCGCACGCCGACCGAGGAAGCCATCGCGGGCATCTGGTCCGAGGTATTGCAGCTCGACCGCATCGGGATGCGCGACAACTTCTTTGAGCTTGGCGGACACTCACTCCTGGCAACACAGGTGATCGCCCGGCTGCGCAGCACGTTTCAGATCGATCTGCCGGTCCACCGGCTCTTTGAAACGCCGACGATCGCCGCGCTGGCTGAGCATATCGATATGGTGCGCTGGGCTACCTCCGGCATCGACGTACCAGCCGACGACGACCGTGAGGAAGGGCGCTTATGAGCCAGCAGCACCGGAAGCGCTGGTCGCTTAGAAACGCAGGGCAGGGATGACGGAGCGACCGCAAGACACCACCGAAACACAGGCAATCGCCTCGCAGCCGAAGGCTCATGCTAGCGGCGCGGACTCGCCCCTGGCGGAGCATCTGATTCGCCTTCCGGGCGAGCACTGGGCGCTGTGGCGCTGGTCGGGCCTGCGCGGCGCGGGCTTTCCCGCCGCAAACGTCCTCGATCTGGCCGATGATGTGTGCGCGGCGCGCGCCGACCAACTCATCGACGCAGAGGAACGGGTCGAGCAGGCGTATACCGCAGCGCTGGTCGTCGTCAACCGGGCGCTCGATGCGCTGCGCGCGGCGGACTCCTGGGACAATAGCGAGCTGCGCATGCCGCTGATCGAAGCGCGACAAACGCTCAAGCGCGGCCAGCTACCAGAGCCGCAGGCGGTGCCCGCATCGATTGCAGCGGAGATCGCGACCTTGCGAGCGGCGCGCGAGCAGCTCGACCGGCATCGCGCGGCGTTTGATTCGGCGTTTGCGGCGACGGTCGACGGCATCACCCAAACGCTTGCCGACGTTACCGCGAGCGAGCAGTTTCGCGAGGCGCTGCTCTGGCAAAACCGGCACGCGCTGCATACGGTGGTCGCGACGCTGCAATCAGCGGCTCGATCGGCCACGCGCAGCTCGAAGATGCGCCAGCACGAGGAGCTGATCGCGAACTACCTCCAGCGCTACTGCGTCAAAAACGATACGATCGGCTTCTTCGGCCCGGTTGGCTGGGCGAGATTGGCCTCGGATGGCGCGATTGCCAGCGTACGGCCCGGCCCGCAGCTTCTCAGAAGCCGCATGGTTTCCTTCGAGCAGTGGGCGATCGACGCGCTCGTCGAGTCGCTCGGCAACAACACCTGGCTCCGTCCCTGGCTCGCGCCCCGGCGCTTACCGTCGATCGATCTCAGCGGCACGACGCTCTACCGGCCCTCGAAAAGCCCGGCGAAGCTCTCGGCGGCGCAGGCAGCCGCGCTTGAGGCGTGTAATGGCGAGCGCGCGGCGCGAACGATTGCCGCCGACCTGCGCCGACTCTATCCGCTCCAGGTCAAGAGCGACGCCGAGGTCTACAGGCTGCTCGATCAGCTCAGCACGCTTGGTCTGATCGTGTGGAAGCTGGAAATTCCGTTCGCGTCGCGGCCTGAGCATGCGCTGCGGCGGCTGCTTGAGCGCATCGGCGAGGAGCGTCTGCGACAACCCGCGCTGGCCGCGCTCGACGAGCTGGATACGCTGCGCGACGCCGTTGCCCAGGCAGCCGGAAGCGCGGATGATGTGGATCGGGCGCTGGATGCGCTGGCAAGCGCCTTTACGCGACTGACCGGCGAGGCCGCGACCAGAGGCGCGGGCGCGACCTATGCCGCTCGGACGCTGGTGTATGAGGATACGCAGCGCGACATCGATGTGACGTTTGGACCTGCGCTGCTGGCAGAGCTTGGGCCGCCGCTGTCGCTGCTGCTGACGAGCGCGCGCTGGTTTACGTATCAGGCGGCGCAGATCTACCGCGCGGCCTTCGATCAGATCTACGCGGATCTTGCGCCGCATGCAGGATCGGGCACCGTCGAGATGGCGAGCTTCTGGCAGCAGGTCCAGATCCGCCTGCTCGGCGATCACGCGCCGCAGGTCGTAACGGTGATGCGTCTGTTCCAGGAGCGCTGGGCGGCGATCCTCGCGCTTCCTGACGACCAGCGGCAGGTGGACTATACCAGCGCGGCGCTGCAATCGGCGGTTGCCGCCGCATTCGATGCGCCCGGCCCAGGCTGGCAGAGCGCGCGGTACCACAGCCCCGACGTGATGATCGCAGCCGCAAGCCCGGAGGCGATTCAGCGCGACGAGTATCACTTCGTCATGGGCGAGCTGCACCTGGCATCCAACACGCTGCGCGGCTCGTTCTTCATCGAGCAGCATCCATCGCCAGCCGAGCTATTCGCGGCGGTCGAGCGAGACTTGCCCGAACCACGAATTGTGCCGATCACGCCGCGCACCTGGAAGGAGATTACCTCGCGCACCCGCCCGGATCTCATCGCAGCGCGCGATGTTCGGCTGGCCTTCACCAACGACGCCTGCGCTCCACCAGAGGCCCGTGTCCTGCCGATCGGCGCGCTGGTTGTGGCAAAGACCGAGCGCGGGCTAGAGGTTCGCACCCGCGACGGACGGCAGCGCTTCGACATCGTGGAGTTCTTCGCCGACATTGTATCGCTGGAGATCGTCGATGGCTTTAAGATCCTCAGCCCCGGCCTGCACACACCGCGCGTGACGATCGATCGGCTCGTCGTCGCCCGCGAGACGTGGCGCTTCGATCCGGGTGCCTTGCCGTTCGCCCGGATCAAGGCCGAGGCCGAGCGTTTTCTCGCCGCGCGGCGCTGGGCGCGCCAGCATGATCTGCCGCGTCAGGTCTTCGTTAAAGCCTCGATCGAGCGCAAGCCGTTTTATGTCGACTTCGACAGCCCGATTCTAGTCAACATCCTGGCGAAAGCCGTGCGCCGGACCATGGAGCAGGGCGGGCCAACGGCATCGATCACGATCACCGAGATGCTGCCGACGCTGAGCCAGCTCTGGCTGCCGGACGCCGAGGGACGGCGCTATACCAGCGAGCTACGGATTGTGGCGGTCGATCAGGCCGACGATCAAGCCTATTCTGATGGCCGCAGGCTATAAGGAAGAGTTGCATGACCTTTGCTGAATTACTCGCACAGTTGCAGAAGCGCGACATCAAGCTCTGGCTCGACGACGATCAGCTCGCCTACAACGCGCCGAAGGGCGCGCTCACGGCGGACCTTCGCGCCGCGCTGGTCGCGCGCAAAGCCGAAATCATCGAGTTTCTCCGCGAAGCAAAGGCTGCTACTGCTACGAGGCCGCAGATCCAGCGGATCGACCGCAGCGCAGAGCTGCCGGCCTCATTTGCCCAGCAGCGGCTCTGGCTGCTCGATCAGCTCACGCCAGACAGCGCCGTGTATAACATTTCGGGCGCAGTACAGCTCAGCGGCCCGCTCGATGTCGCGGCGCTGGAGCGCAGCTTGAGCGAGATCGTGCGCCGCCATGAGTCGCTGCGCACGACGTTTGTCCAGGCTGGGGCGGCCCTCGATGGACAGTTGCTCCAGGTCATCGCGCCGCCGCGACCGATCATGCTCGCGCCGGTCGATCTGCACCCAGAGGGTACCCGGCTGCCCGCCGACCAGCGGCAGACGGAGGCGCAGCGCCTCGCGGACGAGCAGGCGCTCCGGCCATTCGACCTGGCGCGCGGCCCGCTGTTGCGCGCGGCGCTGCTCCGGCTCGACGATCGGGAGCATGTGCTGCTGCTGACGCTGCACCACAGCATCGCCGATGGCTGGTCGCTGGGCGTGCTGATCCGCGAGCTGGCCGCGCTCTACGATGCGCTCAGCACCGGTTCTCCCAATCCCCTGCCGGAACTGCCGATCCAGTACGCCGACTATGCCGCGTGGCAGCGCGCCTGGGTGCAGAGCAGCGCGGCGACATCGCAGATCGCCTACTGGAAGCAGCGCCTCGCCGACCTGCCTCCGGCCCTTGAGCTGCCGCTGGATCATCCCCGCCCGACGATCCAATCGTACCAGGGCGCGAGCCTCGACATCACGCTGTCGCGGGCGCTGACCGAGGCGCTCAACGGGCTGAGCCAGCGCGAGGGCGTCACGCTCTACATGACGCTGCTGGCAGCGTTCAAGCTCTTGCTCTTCCGCCATACCGGGCAGGATGACATCGTGCTGGGCACGCCGATCGCGGGACGCACGCATGTCGAGATCGAAAACCTGATCGGCTGCTTCCTGAACACGCTGCTGCTGCGCACCGACCTTTCGGGCGGCCCGACCTTTCGCGAGCTGCTCAGGCGCGTACAGACAACCACCGTCGGAGCATACAGCCATCAGGACGTGCCCTTCGAGAAGGTGTTGGAGGAGCTGTCGCTTCAACGCGAGGGACAGCACGGATCGCCGTTCCATGTCTTGTTCAATATGCTCAACTACCCCTACGCCGACATCGCGCTGCGGGGCTTGAGCGCCAACATCCTGGTGCCGCCCGACATCGGGGCAAAATTCGACCTGACGCTGTACGTCAACGACCAGCCCGACGGCATTCGGCTTGAATTCGTGTACAACGCCGACATCTTCGAGCGCGAGCGCATCGCCGAGCTGCTGGCGCAGTTCGTGTACCTACTCGATCAGATCGTCGAGCGACCGGACGAGCAGATCGCGCAGTTCTCGCTGGTCACGCCCTCGGCGCGCACGCGGCTGCCGGACCCTCAGGCGGCGCTGCGGCTGGCATGGCCCGGATTGGTGCAGAGCCAGTTTGCCCGCCAGAGCCGCCGCCTGCCCGACAAGCCAGCGCTGATCGACGCGAACTCGGTCTGGACCTACGCCGAGCTTGAGGCGGCGAGCAACCGCGTCGCCAGCTACTTGATCGCGCAGGGCATGCAGCCCCAGGAATTGATCGCGATCTACGCCCACCGCAGCGCATCGCTGGTCGTGGCGCTGCTTGGAATCCTCAAAGCAGGCGCGGCCTTTGTCATCCTCGACCCGGCCTATCCACCCGCGCGGCTGCTGGCCGCGCTGCGGATCGCGGCACCGCGCGGCTGGATTCAGCTCGAAGCGGCGGGCGCGCTTCCCGACGAGCTAGCGGCGTTCGTGGCCGATACCTGTCGCTGTCGGCTGCTGCTGCCGTCCTCGCCGCAGGGCGCGGCAGATAGCCCGCTCGCTGCCTGCTCACCGAACGATCCCGGCGTGACGGTCGCGCCCGATGATCTGGCCTACGTCGCCTTCACCTCCGGCTCGACGGGCGCTCCCAAGGCGATCCTCGGCACGCACCGCCCGCTGGCGCATTTTCTGGCCTGGCACTGCCAGACGTTTGGCCTCGACGAAACCGATCGCTTCAGCATGCTCTCCGGCCTGGCGCACGATCCATTGCTGCGCGATATATTCACGCCGCTGTGGCTCGGCGCGACGCTGTGCATCCCCGATCCTGAGCAGATCGGCTTTCCGGGCTGGCTGGCGGACTGGATGCAGCGCGAGTCGATCACGGTGACGCACCTGACCCCGGCGATGGGCTACCTGCTGGCGGAGTCGACGGTGCCGGGGGCGATCCCCACGCTGCGCTACGCCTTCTTCGGCGGCGACATGCTGACCCGCCGCGATGTTACGCAGCTTCGGGCGCTCGCGCCGAGCGTGACCTGCGTCAACTTCTACGGCGCGACCGAAACGCCGCAGGCGATGGCCTACCTGATCGTCTCCGATACGCTCGCAGCCGACGATACCGAAGCGAGCGCCGAGCCGGTGCCGTTGGGTCGCGGCATCGACGACGTGCAGGTGCTCGTGCTCAACGCGGCGCGGCAGCTTGCCGGGATCGGCGAGCTTGGCGAGATCTACCTGCGCACGCCCTACCTTGCGCGCGGCTACCTCGGCGATCACGCGCAGACCGAAGCGCGCTTCCTGTGCAATCCCTTCACCGACGCGCCAACCGATCGGCTCTACAAAACCGGCGACCTCGGCTGCTACCGGCCTGACGGCACGGTGCTGTTCCGTGGCCGCCGCGATCAGCAGGTCAAGATTCGCGGCTTTCGGGTCGAGCTTGAAGAGATCGCCGCGACGCTGGATCAGCATCCCGCCGTGCGCGACCGCGTGGTGCTCGTCCGCGAAGACGAGCCGGGCAGCAAAGAGATCGTCGCCTATGTCGTGCTCGGCCATGAGCGCTGTACGCCGACCGAGCTGCATCAGTTTTTGAGCGCGAAGCTGCCGCAGTACATGGTGCCGAGCGCGTTCGTGCTGCTGGATGCGCTGCCGCTGACGCCCAACGGCAAAGTCGATCGCCGCGCGCTGCCCGCGCCTGAGCGCGAGGGCATCGGGCTGCTCGATCTCGACGGACTGGAAGATGCCGACGCGCTGCTGGAGCCTGCGCACACGCCGACCGAGGCCGCGCTGATCGCGATCTGGTCGGATGTGCTCAAGCGCGCAGGGATCGGAACGCACGATAATTTCTTTGAGCTTGGCGGCCACTCGCTGCTGGCGACGCAGATCATCGCCCGTGTGCGCGCTGCCTTCGGTGTCGATGTGCCGCTGCGCCGCCTTTTTGAAGCTCCGACGATCGCCGCGCTGGCCGCGCTGATCGACGGGGACGAGCAGACGGGCCAGACTGAGCGGCAGATGACGATTCGCCCGGCTCAGCGCGACGCCGATCTGCCGCTTTCGTTTGCGCAGCAGCGCTTCTGGCTGATCGAGCAGCTCACGCCCGGCAACGCGGCCTATCATATTCCGAGCGTGCTGCGCCTGACCGGCAGGCTGGACGATACCGCGCTTGAGCGCAGCCTTCAGGCGATCGTGCGGCGACACGAGGCGCTGCGCACGACGTTTGCCGGGCCGACCGACGGCGCGGACGAGCAGCCGACGCAGATCGTTCTTCCGGCGCTGACGGTGCCGCTGCCAGTGCTCGATCTGTGCGACCTGCCGCCGAACGAGCGTGCCGCCGAGGCACGTCGCCGGGCTGTGGATGAGATCCACCGACCCTTCGACCTGCGCCACGGGCCGCTGGTGCGCGCGCTGGTGCTGCGGCTCGACCACGACGATCACCTGCTGATCGTCACGCTGCATCACATCGTCGCCGATGGCTGGTCGGTCAGCATCCTGCTGCGCGAGCTGGCGACGCTCTACGTCGCGGCGGTGACGGGGGAGCCCGCGCTCTTGCCGGACCTGCCGATTCAGTACGCCGATGTCGCGGTCTGGCAGCGACAATCGCTGCACGAGCGCGCGCTGAATGCGCAGCTTCGCTACTGGCGTGAGCACCTGGGACCTGAGGGCAGCCCCGCGCCGCCGACACTGGCCCTGCCGACCGATCGGCCACGGCCAGCGCGCCAGACGTTTCGCGGCGCTGTCGCCTCGGCGCTGCTGCCCAATGAGCTGGTCGAGGCGCTGCAAACCGTGAGCCGACAGCGCGGTGCCAGCCTGTTCATGACGCTGCTGGCCGCCTTCAAGATCGTGCTGTTCAGGTGGAGCAGGGAAACCGATCTGGTCGTCGGTACGGTCGTCGCCAACCGCACGCACGCCGAAACCGAGGGAGTGGTCGGGTGTTTTATCAACTTCCTGCCGCTGCGCTCGCGGCTATCCGAGGCGACGACCGCGCTTGAGCTGCTCGATCAGGTCAAAAGCACAGTGCTCGACGCCTACGCGCACCAGGACGCGCCGTTCGATCGCATCGTCGAGGCGGTCAATCCCGACCGCACGCTCAGCCAGAACCCGCTCTACAACGTCGCCTTCTTGCTGCAAAAATACGCGCAGCCGCCCGCGTTTGGCCGAGAGCTGAGCGCCGCGAATGTGCCGCTGGACCCTGAGATCGCGCTGCTCGATCTGCGTTTGGTCGCGCAAGAAGCGCCCGAAGGAATCTACCTGAGCTGTGAGTACAGCACCGACCTGTTCGACGCCGAGACGATCGAGCAGCTTGTCGCGGCGTACTGTGCCACGCTTGAGCAGTGGACTCGCCGCCCGGCGACCGCGCTGGCACAGTTCGAGCTTCCCGACGCGCTGGCTGCCAGAGCCGAGGCGGCTCGGCGGCGCGACCGCGCGCAAACAATCGCGGTGGCCGCCACGTTCACCGCAGAGCCGGTCGCGGAGCCGCTGAGCTTCTGGCTGGAGAAGCTGTCGATCGCAGCCAGGATCGAGTTCGCGCCGTATAGCCAGGTCTTTCAACAACTGCTCGATCCGGCCAGCCTGCTTGCCGCCAATCGCGGCGGCGTGAATGTTGTGCTGGTGCGGCTTGAGGATTGGCTCAAACGCGCCGACGAGGAAGCGGCCACGAGCAGCCGCTCCGACCCATACGCTGGCGTCGAGCAAACGGCGCTGGATCTGGCGGACGCGCTTGAGGCTGCCGCGCAGCGCGCCAAGGTGCCGTACCTCGTATGCATCTGTCCTGCGTCCAGCGCCGAGCAGACACGCGCCCTGGCGCAGATCGAGGCGCAACTGGCGGCGCGTTTGGCCGCTTTTCCGGGCGTGTATCTCGTCGGGAGCGCCGAGCTGCTCAGCACCTACCCGATTGCCGCGCACTACGATCCGCACGGCGACGAGCTGGGGCATGTGCCGTTTACGCCGACATTCTTCACCGCGCTGGGCACGACTATCGCCCGCAAGCTTTACGTGATCCAGCGCACGGCCTACAAAGTGATCGCGCTCGATTGCGACCAGACGCTCTGGGGCGGCGTCTGCGGCGAGGACGGGCCGCGCGGGATCGTGATCGACGCGCCGCGCAGAGCGCTTCAGGAGTTCGTGCTGGCGCAGCGCGACGCGGGCATGCTGATCTGTCTGTGCAGTAAGAACAACGAGGCCGATGTCGCCGAAGTCTTCGCGCAGCGCCCCGACATGCCGCTGCGACGCGAGCATATCGCCGCCTGGCGTGTCAACTGGCAGGCCAAGTCGGACAATCTGCGGGCGCTGGCGGATGAGCTCGGGCTTGGCATCGACAGCATCATCTTGATCGACGATAGCCCGGTGGAGTGCGCCGAGGTGCAGGCCAACTGCCCTGAGGTTTTGACGATCCAGCTACCAACCGATGCCCGCGCTATTCCGGTCTTCTTGCGGCATGTGTGGGCCTTCGACCATCTGAAGATCACCGCAGAGGATCGGCAGCGGGCCGAGCTGTATCAACAAAATGTGCAGCGCGAATCGCTGCGCAAGTCGTCGACGCTCGACGATTTTCTGGCCGGGCTTGGCCTTGAGGTGCAGATCGCGCCGATTACGACCGCGCAGCTTGGCCGCGTGGCGCAGCTTACACAGCGGACCAATCAGTTCAATCTCACGACGATCCGCCGCTCCGAGGCCGAGATCCAGCACCTTTGCCACGATCCGAACGTCTCGTGTCTCACGGTGCATGTCCGCGATCGGTTTGGCGATTATGGCCTCGTCGGCGTGCTGATCGCCGTGGCAACCGCCGAGGCGCTCGATCTGGACACGTTTCTGCTGAGCTGCCGCGCGCTCGGTCGCGGCGTCGAGCATCAGATGTTCGCGCATCTGGCCCAGGTTGCGCGGCGGTTTGGTCGGGAGCGGATCAGCGTGACCTGTATTCCGACAGCGAGAAATCAGCCAGCCCGTGATTTTCTGGAGAGCATCGGCGCGGCGTTCAAGCGCCAACGCAGCCAGCAGTGGCGCTACGAGTTCCCGGTCGGCTACGCCGCGACGGTCGCCTACCACCCGCCCACCGATCGCGCCGCGCACGAGTCGCGTCCGCAGCAGCCAGCCGCCGATCGCGGCGCTGCACGTGGCACGCCTGCGCCATCGGCGCTGCTGAATGAGATCGCGGGCGAGCTGAATCAGGCCGAGCGGATTCTGGCGGCGATCGAGGCGCAGAAAACCTGGCTTCCCGGCCTTCAGCAGGTACCGGTCGCGCCGCGCACCACCACCGAAGAGCTGCTGGTCGGGCTGTGGTCGCAACTGCTGCACGTCGAGCAGGTGGGCGTCCACGATAACTTTTTCGCGCTGGGCGGGCACTCGCTGCTGGCAACGCAGGTCATGTCGCGCATCCGCGAGGCGTATCGGGTCGATCTGCCGCTGCGCAGCCTGTTCGAGGCGCAGACGATCGCGGAGCTGGCGGCGCAGATCGACGCGGCCAGACATGCCACGACCGAAGAGCTGGCGCCGCCGATCCAGCCGACCATGCGCGACGGCGATGTGCCGCTGTCGTTCGCGCAGCAGCGGCTCTGGTTCCTGCACCAGTTGGAGCCGGATCTGATGGGCTATGTCGTCCCCGCCGCCGTCCGGCTGACAGGAGCGCTCGATCTGGCCGCGCTGCACCGCAGCCTCAACCTGATCGTCGAGCGCCATGAAGCGCTGCGCACGACCTTCGGCGCAGGCGTCGACGGCCAGGCGATTCAGGTCATCGCGCCCGCGCTCACGATCGAGCTGCCGCTGGTCGATCTGCACCCAGAGGGTACCCGGCTGCCCGCCGCTGAGCAGGAGGCCGAGGCGCGGCGACGTGCAGCCCTGGCAACGCAGCGGCCTTTCGATCTTCAGCATGGCCCGCTGCTACGCGCGACCGTGTTTCGGCTGCACCCAGAGGGTACCCGGCAGGAGCACGTGCTGCTGATCGTCATGCACCACAGCATCAGCGATGGCTGGTCGTTGGGCGTGCTGCTGCGCGAGCTTGCCGCGCTGTATGTTGCATCGACCAGCGGTGCCGACCCGGCGCTGGCCTCGGTAGGCACCCCGCTGCCGATCCAGTACGCCGATTTCGCGATCTGGCAGCGGGCGTGGTTACAGGGAACAGTTCTCGATCGGCAGCTCGACTACTGGAAACGGCAGCTTGCCTCCGTGCCGCTGCTCGACCTGCCTACCGATCGACCGCGCCCAGCCGTGCAGACGTTCCAGGGAGCGCGCCGCTCCGTGGTCTTGCCCGCGCCGCTCGCCGAGGCGCTCACCCGCGTGAGCCAGCGCGAGCACGTCACGCTGTACATGACGCTGCTGGCGGCGTTCAAGATCGTGCTCGCGCGCTACACGGGGCAGACCGACATCGTGGTCGGCACGCCGATCGCCAACCGCACGCGCACCGAGCTGGAAGGACTGATCGGCTTCTTCGTCAATACGCTGGTGCTGCGCACCGACCTCGGCGGCAATCCGACGCTCCACGAGCTGCTGAGCCGCGTGCGCGAGACGACGCTGGGCGCGTACACGCATCAGGACGTGCCTTTCGAGATGCTGGTCGACGAGCTTCAGCCGGAGCGCGACCTGAGCCGTCATCCGCTCTTCCAGGCGATGTTTGTGCTCCAAAACGTGCCGTTACCGTCGCTCAGCCTGCCCGACATCCGGCTCGAACCGATGGAGTTCGATAACGGCACGGCGCAATTCGATCTGACGCTGGAGCTAACGCCCACCGCGCAGGGCTTGCGCGCGACCTGTGGCTACAAAACGGACCTGTTCGACGCGGAGACGATCGATCGGCTGCTTGGGCATTTCCAGACGGTTCTCACGGCAATCAGCGCCGATCCGCAGCAGCGCCTCGTCGACCTGCCGCTGCTCACCGACGCCGAGCAGCAGCAATTGCTGGTCGATTGGAACGCCACCAGCGCGCCGCACGCCGAGAGCGTCTGGTTCCATGATGCATGTGCGGCCTATGCCGAGCGCACGCCCGATGCGATCGCCGTGACGTACGCCGGGGAGCGGCTGACCTACGCCGCGCTCGATCGACGCGCCAATCAGCTCGCGCATCATCTGCGGGGGCTTGGCGTCCGGCCAGAGGCCGTGGTCGCGGTGTACATGGAGCGCGCGCCGGAGCTGATCGTGAGCCTGCTGGGAATCCTCAAGGCGGGCGGCGTCTACCTGCCGCTCGATCCGGCCTATCCCGCGCAGCGTCTCGCGTTCATGCTGGCAGATGCGCGTCCGTCCGTGCTGCTGACGCAGCGGCGGCTGGCGGCGAGCGTGCCTGCCGTCGGCGATCAGGCCATGCGGATCGTCTGCGTGGATGATTGGGAGCTGCTCGAACAAACAGGCGCGGACAGCCCGGCGATGGCGATCCGGCCCGATCAGCTCGCGTATATAATCTATACCTCCGGGTCGACCGGAACGCCCAAGGGCTGTCTGCTGACTCACGGCGGGCTGCGCAATTTTGTGGACGCGCAGGTCAAGACCTTTGCGCTCGGACCCGACAGCCGCGTGCTGCAATTTGCCTCGCTCAGCTTCGACGCCTCGATCTTTGAGATCGTCATGGCCTTGCGGGCGGGCGCGACGCTGGTGCTGGCCCCCGCAGACGCGCTCCAGCCGGGAGCGGATGTGCTCGATCTGCTGCGCGATCAGGCGATCACCGCAGCCATACTGCCGCCGTCGCTGCTGGCGGCGCTGCCCCTGCCGGAGGCCACACACGATCTGCCCGCGCTGCACACGCTGATCGCCGGAGGTGAAGCCTGCTCCGCCGAGGTCGTCGACCGCTGGGCACCGGGGCGGCGCTTCTTCAACGCCTACGGCCCCACAGAGGCGACGGTATGGAGCACCGTCGCGCGGTGTACGCCCGACGATGGCCCGCCGCCGATCGGCAGGCCGATCAGCAACACGCAGGTGTATGTGCTCGATGCAGCGCTGCGGCCCGTGCCTGTGGGTGTCCCAGGTGAGCTGTACATCGGCGGCGTGCAGCTTGGACGCGGCTACCACAACCGCCCTGACCTCACCGCCGAGCGATTCATCCCCAACCCATTCGCCGGGCAGCCAGGCGCGCGCTTGTACAGGACCGGCGATCGTGTGCGCTATTTGCCGGATGGCAGCCTGCTCTACCTTGGGCGGCTCGACCATCAGGTCAAGCTGCGCGGCTTCCGCATCGAGCTAGGCGAGATCGAGGCCGCGCTCAACCGGCATCCGGCGGTCCGAGAGAGCGTGGTCGTCGTGCGCGAGGACGCGGGCAGGCCGCGGCTGGTAGGCTATGTCGTAGAAGAACAAAGAGCAAAGAACGGGCGCCCTCCGGGCACACACAGGAGCCAGGAACCCGAAACCTGGAAGTTTGAACTTGAAACCTTGAACTCGGAACTCCGCGAGTTCCTGGGAGCGTACCTCCCCGACTACATGATCCCATCCGCGTTTGTGCTGCTCGACGCGCTGCCGCTGACGCCCAACGGCAAGATCGATCGCAACGCGCTGCCCGCGCCCGATTACGGCTCCGACGAGACGACGATCGTCGCGCCGCGCACGCCGGTCGAGGATCAGCTGGCGGCGATCTGGCGGCACGTTCTGGGCGTTCCACAGGTTGGCATCCACGACAACTTCTTTGCGCTCGGCGGCGACTCAATCCTGAGTCTTCAGATCGTCGCGCGGGCGAGCCAGGCGGGGCTGCGGCTCACACCCCGGCAGCTCTTCCAGCACCAGACGATCGCCGAGCTGGCGGAGGTCGTGGGCGCGGCGCAGATCGCCAGCGCCGAGCAGGGACCGGTGACAGGAGCCGTGCCGCTGACGCCGATCCAGCGCTGGTTCTTCGAGCGCGAGCTGCACGATCCGCAGCACTGGAATCAGGCGCTAGTGCTCGAAGCGCGGCAGCCGTTGGACGCGCGAGCCATTGAGCAGAGCGTTCGACACCTGCTACGCCACCACGACGCGCTCCGGCTGCGCTTTCGGCACACGCCCGCTGGCTGGCAGCAGAGGATCGCGGAGGCCGACGCCGAAACGCCTTTCACGCGCATCGACCTGGCGGCGCTGCCGCTTGCAGCGCAAGGATCGGCGATCGAGGCGGCGGCGGCACGCTTGCAGACAAGCCTTAGCCTGACCGACGGGCCGCTGCTGCGGGTCGCGCTGTTCGATCTCGGCCCGCAGCAGGCCAGCCGTTTGTTGATCGTCGTCCACCACCTGGCGATCGATGGCGTCTCGTGGCGGATTCTGCTGGAAGATCTGCAACGAGCCTACATCCAGGTCAGCCGAGGCGAGACAATCGAGCTGCCGCCCAAAACAACCTCATTCAAGACCTGGGCCGAGCGGCTGCTGATCTACGCGCGCTCAGACGAGCTGCGCCAGGAGCTAGCATACTGGCTGGAGCAATCGCGCGCCGAACGTCTGCCGGAGGATCTGGTCGGCGGCGCACACACCGAGGCAGCGGCCCAGACGATCACGGTCGAGCTTACGGCAGAAGAGACGAGCGCCCTGCTCCGTGATATGCCGGAAGCGTACCACACGCAGATCGACGAGGTGCTGCTGACGGCGCTGGCGCAGGCCTTCGCGGCCTGGACCGGCGCTTCGGCGCTGCTGGTCGATCTTGAAGGTCATGGCCGCGAAGACATCTTCCCCGGCGTCGATCTGTCGCGAACGGTCGGCTGGTTCACGACGTTGTTCCCGGCGCTGATCGAGCCGGGCGCGGAGTCCGATCCAGGCGCGGCGCTGAAGCGGGTCAAAGAGCAGCTCCGGCAGATACCGCAGCGTGGCCTGGGCTACGGTCTGATGCGCTACCTCAGCGGCGATGCAATGATCGCGGCACACCTGCGCGCCCTGCCACAGCCCGAAGTCAGCTTCAACTACCTGGGCCAGATCGACCAGGGCGCTGATCTCGCCGCGCTCTTCGTTCCGGCGCGTGAATCAAGCGGACCCGCGCGGAGTCCACGCGCCCGACGCAGCCATCTGCTCGAAATCAACGCCAGCATCAGCGGCGGGCAACTGCGTGTCGCCTGGACCTACAGCACGGAGTCGCATCGTCGGACAACGATCGAAAGCCTGGCCGCGCGCTTTACAGCGGCCTTGCGCGCGCTGATCGACCACTGCTGCCACACAGCGGGCAGCTACACGCCCTCGGATTTTCCCGACGTGCGGCTGAGCCAGGAGCAGCTAGACACAGTTGTCACCGGGATCGTCCAGACCAATGGACAGCCCGGCCACGCGCCGATCGAAGCGATCTACCCGCTCTCCCCGCTGCAACAGGGCATGTTATTCCACGCGCTCTACGCGCCGCGCTCCGGCGTGTACGTCCAGCAGATGAACGTGCCGCTGCATGGCCGCCTCGACACCGTGGCCTTTTTGCGCGCCTGGCAGCACGCCGTCGATCGCCACGCCGCGCTGCGTACGCTGTTCTACTGGCACGACCTCAGCGCGCCGATCCAGGTTGTCAGGCGACACGCGACGGTGCCGCTGGCGCAAGACGATTGGCGCGGGCTGGAGCCGGACGAGCAGGCCGCGCGTCTGGAAGCATGGCTGCGCGCCGACCGGGAGCGCGGCTTCGATCTGACCGCCGCGCCGCTGATGCGGCTGACGCTGATTCAGCTCGCCGATGACCGCTATCAACTCGTCTGGAGTCATCACCATATCTTGCTGGATGGCTGGTCAGCCGCGCTTATGCTCAAAGATGTGTTCGCGGCTTACCAGGCACTCAGCCGCGAGCAGCCGCTCGCGCTGGATCATCCACGGCCTTACCGCGAGTATATTGCCTGGCTCCAGCAGCAGGATCTTGTCGCCGCCGAGCGGTTCTGGCGCGGGGCGCTGGCGGGCTTTACCGCTCCAACGCCGCTGAGCCTCGATCACAAGGCGGGCGCGGCCAGCCAGGAGCAGCCGCCCGCGCAGCAGCATGTGACGCTGTCGCAGGCCATGACCGACGCGCTCCAAACATTGGCGCGGCAGCACCAGTTGACGCTCAACACACTGATCCAGGGCGCGTGGGCGCTGCTGCTCAGCCGCTACAGCGGCGAGGCTGATGTCGTCTTTGGCAGCACGCTCGCGGGGCGTCCCGCAGAGCTGGCGGGCGTAGAGACGATGGTCGGGCTATTCATCAACACGCTGCCGGTGCGCGTGCGGGTGGAGCCTCACGCGCTGCTCGTGCCATGGCTTCAGCAATTGCAGGATCGGCTGGCGGCGCTGCGGCAGCACGAGTATAGCCCGCTGGCCCAGGTGCAGGCGTGGAGCGAGATCCAGCGCGGCCTGCCGCTGTTCGAGAGCATCGTCGTCTTTGAAAACTACCCGGTCGATGCGGCGCTGCGCGAGCTAAGCGGCCAGATCACCGTCGGCCAGGCGCAGGCGATCGAGCAAACGAACTACCCGCTGACGCTTGTGGTGCGGCCAGGATCGGAGCTGCGGCTAGAGCTGCACTACGATGGTCGGCGCTTCGACGGCGCGACGATCGCGCGGATGGTGGGACACTGGCAGACATTGCTCGCGGGCATTCTTGCCCAGCCCACGGCCCGCCTCCGCGACCTACCGCTGCTGCCCGACGCCGAGCGCGCCCACCTGCTCGCCCTGGGCCAGGCCCGCGCCGCCTTCCCGCTGTCCGCCTGCCTCCACCAGCGCTTCGCCGCCCAGGCTGCCTGCACGCCCGACGCCATCGCGCTGAGCTACGCGGGCGACACGCTGACCTACGCGCAGCTTGCGGCGCGCGCTCACCAACTCGCGCATCACCTCCAGCAGCGCGGCGTCGGCCCCGACGTGCCCGTTGCGCTCTGTCTCGACCGCTCGCTCGATCTCGTCGTGGCCGTGCTCGCCATTCTCAGCGCGGGCGGCTACTACGTCCCGCTCGACCCCGCCGCGCCCGCCGAGCGCCT
>DASUTC010000003.1 GCA_036374795.1 Herpetosiphonaceae bacterium | reverse complement strand
TGGACCCATGTCTGGACCGACTGGATTCCGGTGACGGCTGGCCCGCACACCGTCCGCGTCGTCGCCGAGTCGGATGGGTTCAACCTCAACTACATCGAGGCGTGGCGTCAATAGCGCCCCCTCCGATAGAGTTGCAGGCAGCGTGGAGCGTGCGGTAGACCGCCCGGTGCGATCTTTGGTGTGGTGGTTGGTTAGAGCCGACCATCACTCCAGGGATCGCGTCCCTGTTTGGACGCCTCGCGTGGGAAGAACGCATCCAAGTTTCAAGTTCCAAGTTTCAAGTTCCAAGTTCCGATCCCTTGGTTCTTAGTTCTTTGTTCGTTCCCCCACACCCCCAGCCTTACGCCGAGCTACACCGCAGGCAACGGGGCATCTTCCCGCGCCGTGGCCGAGATCGCCTGTGCCGCGCGGCCTTCCAGCACTGCCTGCACTGCCGCGCTATCGCGGGGCGTGGAGCGAGCCGCCAGCCAGAAGCACAGCCCAGCCGGAAGAAAGAAGAACTGAAAGATCGTCAGGCCGATCGCGTAGTTGGTCGGCGATGGCACCAACTCCTTAAGCCGCTCGAAGGTAGTGCTGACCAGAATCACGCCGATCGCCGCGCCGATGTTGTTCGCCAGGTTGATGAAGCTGAACGCGGTGCCGCGATGCTCCGGCACGTTGACCTCGCTGACCAGCGCAAACCAGTTCGGCGCGTTGGTCGCCTGGAAGACGACCGCCAGCGTCGAGGCCAGCAGCGCCATCCAGAACCAGGGATTCTGCCCAAGCTGCGCGCCCACAATGCTGCGCGCGGAGCCGTCCACACTGCCCATGAGCGGCAGCGGAATCCAGAACAGCGTGATATAGCACGGTAGCGCCAGCCAGAAGCCGTACGCGGCCAGCAGCGCGCGGGCACGCGGGTAGCGCTGCTGCAAACGATCGCCGAGCCAGCCCCAGCCGATCGAGATCACGCCGCCGATCTGAAAGACCACGACCAGCAGCGCCGCCACCGCAGTTGCGCGCGGCACGTCAAGACCCTGCACGATCAGTCGGGCCGCGAGCAGCGCCGGTAAGAGCGAGAACGCGCCAAAAGCAAACTGCGCGAGAAAGCCTTGCAGCATCAGCCAGCGGTTGCTGGGCTTCGCCAGGATCAGCGGCAGATCGGCAAACTGGATGCGGTAGTCGTAGGCGATGCCGCGCTCGGACAGGTCGCGGAGCGCTTCTTCGGCCTCTCCCTTACGCGGCGAGACAGTGAAGAGCGCCAGGCCAGAGCAGAGCGCGCCAACCACCGCCAGCACGCCGAAGGGCGTGTACCAGGGTGTCTCGGTGGGCAGCAGGCCGATCAGCAGGCCGCCGCCCAGGGTGCCGATGCCCTGCGCCAGGCCCCAGAGGCCAAGCATCACCCCGCGCCAGCGCGGCCTGACCATGTCGGTGATCACGCTGTACCCGACGGTTGAGATACAGCCAAGGCCCAGCCCAGCCGCCAGCATCAGCATAAAGAACTGCATGTAGGAGCGGCTGAGCGTCACCAGCGCGATGGGTATCACCCAGGTCAGCGTGCCGAGGATCATCAGGCGGCGGCGGTCGCTTTGATCGCTGCGATAGCCCCAGAAGACCGCCGTGATCGCCAGCGCCACGCGATTCAGCCCGATCACCCAGCCGAGCGACTGACTTCCGACGTTCAGCTCCATGCCGATGCGTGAGGTCTGCGCTGGCAGCAGCGCCAGCACCGTGTTATCGATACTCGCCATCACCACAAACAAGATCACCGTATAGATCCGCCGCACGTGTATCCTCCTGAAGAATCCCGATTATAGCAGGTCACCCGATGCGCCGATGGTCCTATGTCGGCAGCAATCTTGCGCCGCTGTCGCCCGGCTGCCCGTTCGATTGCCGCGTGGGCCAGGCTGCGATACCAAAAACCTTTGAAACCGTAACTTTGGGCACTCTGGGGCGTTGTAGTATGTACAGTACTATGCATAATTCAGCAAAAGTACTGAGTACACGATCAGGACCAATCGCGTACCAGTTCGTTAGCTCACCGCCAGGCTGCGGAAGAGCGCCCCTTGTGTGGCACGTCGTGGTGGCATCTACCCATCTCCACACTCGACTCACTGAGCCATTCGCTCTACAAACCGGGCGCTTTCAGACGGCCAAGGTTGGTCACAGCGGTGGCTCGTAACGCTATGTCGCGATTAAGGGTCTGAACGATTACGTGCAGGCAATAATTGAGCTGACAGAAATAGATAATGAACAGTATCGGACATGTATACCGTAGAAGAAGGTGGGGAGTATGCTTCGTCTTAATCGCTACATTCTAGCTCTTGTACTGTGGTTATCGTTTCTGTTCAATATCGAGCGACTCGATCTTAATATCGGCAAGCCGGATGTATTTAATATCTCATACAGCGTCTATCTGGCAGCCGCGCTGATGGTCGTCGTCGGGCTGATGCTGCCGCAGTGGCGGCGACGGTCGACCTGGCTCGTGCAAAGCATCGCGCTGATCGCGTTCATCGTGGCCTCGTCGATCAACGATCGACCGAACTGGGGCGGCGGCTATACCTATCTATCGCTCTTCGAGCTGGCCTCGATCCTTGTAACGGCGACGCTGGCGCATCAGGTGGGGCGGCTCAGCGCAGATTTTATCGACACCGTGCGCAGCCTGGTCTTCACCGATACCGAGGGGCGCGTCTACGATATGCACGAGGCCGACAGCATCATCAAGCGCGAGATGCAGTACACACGGCGCGTGAATCGCCCACTGAGCATTGTGCTGATCGAAGCGGATGGAAACGGCTCGCAGGTCAACCTACAGGCGACCGCCCAAGAGATTCAGCGGCTGCTTGCCAGGCGCTATAGCCTGATGGCGCTGTCGCGACTGGTGGCGCGCACGCTTCGCCGCACCGATTTTGTTTTAGACCAGGCAAACGAGGGGCGGTTGGTCTTGGTGGCACCAGAAATGCATAAGCAGCAGACTGATTCCATCATCACGCGGCTGAACGAACAGGCTCAACGGCGCCTCGGCATCTCGCTACGCTCCGGAGTAGCCAGCTTTCCGGATCAGGGCGTGACGTTTGAAGAACTGCTCTTCCAGGCCGAGCAAGATTTGCATCTGCATGGAGCCGAGCGGCGTAGCTTAGAGACACTCGACGGGCGCGACTCGACGACAGAGAAGCTGCCGGTGATCGACAGCGCAGCCGTGCTTGAGACTGGTGTCGAAGCGCAAAGGGTCTAGGGAGCACTGCCGATCTCGCCAGTGCAGCGCGGCAGTGAGCTATTCAACACATCAGGGAACGCATTTAGAGGAGCAGAGTAATGGCATTACCCCAGCTAACCGTTCGTAAAGAGACGCAGCCTATCGCATGGTACGAACACTTCGATCCCAATCGCCGCCTGATTCGGGGCAAGGCATATCTGCGTCTGAAACGAGCGATGGACCTGTTCCTGTGTGGGCTGGCATTGCCGTTCCTGTTGATCATTTTCGGCATCATCGCCCTGCTGATCAAGATCGAATCGCCGGGCGGCCCGATCTTCTACCGCCAGCAGCGCACGGCCCAGGGCGGGCGTCGCTTTGGCATGTACAAATTCCGCACGATGGTGCCGAACGCCGAGGCGATGCTGCAAGACCTGATGCATCTGAACGAGCTACAGTGGCCCGACTTCAAAATCAAGAACGACCCACGGATCACGCGGGTTGGCAAAATCCTGCGCAAAACCAGCATGGACGAGCTGCCGCAGTTGATCAATGTGATCCTCGGCGATATGAGCCTGGTCGGCCCGCGCCCGACGATCTTCGGCAAAGATCTGTATATCTCTTGGCATACCGAGCGTCTGGACGTGCCGCAGGGTTTGACCGGGCTCTGGCAGATCGAAGGGCGGGCCGAAACCGAGCTCGACGATCGGCTGCGGCTGGATATTGCCTATATCGAGCGGCAGAGCATCCTGTTCGACATCGTGATCCTGCTGCGGACCGTTCTGGTGGTGATCCAGGGACGCGGCGCGTACTAGCGCGGCAGCCAGCCGATTGTTTAGAAGGAGCGCAGACGATAGATGGATCTCGATACCTTTTTCAGGGTTCTCTTACGCGGATGGTGGCTGATTTTGCTGGCGGTGCTGGTTACGGTAGGCAGCGCGGCCTACGCCGTGTCGCTGCAAGCGCCGGTCTATCGCGCGACGACAACCGTCGAGCTGCGGCCTAGCGGTCTGTTAGACGATCCGCGCCAGATTATTGATGCGCAGAACTCGCTTGAGCGCCGCACCACGATCAATACGGTAGCGCGCAACGCGATGGGCAGCTCGATGCAAGAGCAGGTGGCGAGCACGCTGGGCATTCAGCTTGAGGTCGTCAAGGACGCCGACATCGCGGCGATTGTGATCCCTGAGACGAATCTGATCGAGATCAGCGCGCGCAGCACCGAGCCGACCTATGCGGCGGCAATTGCGAATACGGTCGCCGAGCAGTTGCGCAAGGAATTGCCGGAAAAAGTGCTGCAAATGGTGATCACCGATCGCGCCGCGCCGCCGACAACACCCGTCGAGCCACAGCCGACGCGCACGATCACGCTGGGCGCGCTCTTTGGCCTCGCGCTAGGCATCGGCTTTGCGCTGCTGGGACACGTGCTCCAGCGCATGCGGGTACCAGCCAGCGCCGACGTGCCGGATGAGACTGATACGGTGGACGCGCGCACAAACGGCGGAAAAACCCAACAATTGTTTACCCGTTAGCGGCCAGGTTCAACGTTCAACGTTCAATGTTCAATGTTTCGAGCTCAACGTTCAAGGTTTCGCTTTGTGCTTTGTGCTTTGTTCGCCCAGAGGGAACCCGGCTCTTTGTGCTTTGTGCTTTGGTGCTTGGTTCTTGGTTCTCCGCCTGTTCTTTTTGTAGCTTATATACCAACACCCAAGACAGTGCATCAGGCACTGTCGATCTATTTGGAGTGCTGGCGTCGTAGCTCTGCTCATCGGGGCGGAGCCGCTGGCTGGATTAGACAGATTGGGCCTAGGAGGAGTACATGTTGAGAACGCTCGCACAACGGCTGCTCTACGCAGGAGTCCTCGTTGTCATCGCTGCGGTCATCCTGGTTGGGATGACTCTGTTCAACCAGCGAGCGGCTGCCAGCACATCGCAGGTGACAACCATCTCGCTTGAGCCGGCGCGCTCGGCCAGGGTCGGCGAGGCGATCACTGTGCGGCTGGTCGTAACCGGCGCGCGCAATCTGGCGGGCTTCCAGGCGCGGGTACAGTTCGACTCCAGCAACCTCCGATTGGTCGATGCATCGGCAGCCGCAGAGCTGGAAGGCACAGGGCGCGATCTGCTCGCGCTCCAGCCGGTCCTGCGCGAAGGCGCGGTTAGCCTGGCGGCGGCGACGTGCCCCGTCGCGAACTGCCACGATACTCGGCACGCGCGTGCCGCGCGCATCAATCGAGGTATCGACGGGCGGGCAGTACTGGGAACGCTCGTGTTTTATACCGATCAGCCGGGCCGATATGCCCTCTCGCTGGACGGCGTAAAGCTGGTCGATCCGCAGGGCAGCCTGCTTGCCGTGACGACGACGAACGCCGTGCTGGACGTGACAGCGCAGTAGTAACGCCGGATACGCATCAGACCTTCAAGGAGCCGAACGAGGAGATGTATGCCACTCTCTGCTAGTACCTGGCTGCGCTGGAGCGCGATGGCGAGCCTCAGCCTCAGCCTGACCGTAGCTGCTGTTCCACCGGCGGAGATCACCGCGCAAGAGCCGTTGATCGGCGATGTACGGCTTGATCTCACCCGTAATCAACTGATCGACGATGCAGATGCGGCGAAGGTGATGCGCGCCTGGACCAGTGTCGAGGAGCGCGGGTCGTGTATCACGCAGGAGCTTGCCAGCCGCGACGTGAACGGCAGCGGCTGTATCGACATCGCCGATCTGCAACAGGTTCTCGCCCACTGGGGCACATCGACCGATGCGCGAGTGGCGGTGCCCGATCGGGACGAGGCCAGCATCAACGCCGGGCCGGAAGCGACCTTTACCGTCAACTCCACCGGCTACGAGAGCGACGCCAACCTGGCCGACGGCGTGTGCGCGACGGTGGTCGGTAGCTGCACGCTGCGGGCGGCGATCGAGCAGGCCAACAACCGCAGTGGCCGCGAGCTGATCGCCTTTAATATCCTCAACGGCGACGGCTCATGTCCCAGCCTGGTGACGATCGAAGCGCCCGCTGACGCGACCACGGGCTACGAGATCGACGATCAGTATGGCGACGGCATGACCATCGACGGCTATACCCAGTGCGGCGCGTCGCCCAACACACGCGGTCTGCACGATCCCAACGGCGGCAACGCGGTGATCAAGATCGAGCTGAAGGGCAACCAGCGGCAGGACGTGAACGGTCTTGAGATCGACACAGGCAAGAACATCGTCCGGGGTCTTGCGATCTACAACTGGGACTTCCAGATGATCTTGTCGTACTGGCCCTCCAGCAATAATCGCATCGAGGGCAACTTTCTGGGCACCAACGCCGCCAACACCTTCAGGTACGAAACGACTTCGCCGTGGGGTGAGGATCATCACGAAGGGCTGCGTATTCAAGGCACCGAAACCAGTGGCGCGGCGTTCAATATCATCGGCGGGACGGAGCCAGCGCAGCGCAATATTATTGCCGGCAACCGCAAGGACGGCATCAAGATCCAGGGCCACGCCAACAATAACCGGATCATCGGCAACTACATCGGCCTGAAGCAGGACGGTAAAACGCCGCTGCGCAATGCTACCGACGCGGTAGATTTCGAGATGGGGCCGCAGCACAACGTGCTTGGTGGGAACAATCCCGGCGAGGGCAATGTGATCAGCGGCAACTACTCGGAGGGCATCGAGATCTCGCACGGCACAGATACGCAGTTCAACTCGGTGATCGGCAACTACTTTGGCCTCAGCGCCGACGGCAGCAAAGCCGTGCCGAACGGTGGCAGCGGCATAACCTTTGAAGATGCCGTCGACTCGAACTACGCCTATAACAACGTCATCGCCGGTAACGGCACCAGCGGCGTCTTCTTCTTCGTCCTCGCCACGCGCAACCAGGTCATCGGCAACAAGATCGGCGTCGGCCCCGACGGCGTGACGCCAATCCCCAACGGTCGGACCTCACTGGTCGATCCCTACTACGAGCGCAGCGGCATCGTGATTATGGGCGGCAGCCAGCATAATCTGATCAAGAGCAATATCATCGCCAATCATGCCGGTGATGCCGTGGTGCTCAAGAACACATCCGACTCCGATCATGGTGGTGTCGGCCAGACCTATTTCAACACCATCAGCCAGAACTCGATGTACAACAACGGCAACACCGAAGAGGACGATGTTGAGGGTGATGGGATTGTGCTCGAAAGGCACGACGACACGGCAAGCTATCCCAACGAGCGCCTTCCGCAGCCCACGATCAGCAGCGCGGCTACGAATCGGGTGCGGGGTACCGCCCGGCTGCGCTCTGGTGCCGCCTGCGCCAACTGCACGATCGAGGTCTTTATCGCCGATAAAACCACGACGAGCGATCCCAGCGGCGATAACGCCGGCGAGGGCAAGACCTATGTCGCGAACGGCAAGACGGACGGGAGCGGCAACTTCTCGATTGCGATCTGCACGGGTGCGCTCTCGGTCGGCAAGATCGTGACGGCGACAACCACCGATACCAGGAGCAACACGTCGCAGTTCAGCACCAACATCACCGTCGGCGCGCCCGTCACGCCCGATCCATGTCTCTCGCCCAGCCCATCGCCCAGCCCATCGCCCACCCCGCGCCCGCAGTGGCCGCGCCGCGCCTGGTTCCCGATGGTGCGCCGCTAAGGCTGCGGTGCGCGCCCCGACGATCCGCGTGGCTCAAGCGGTCGCAAGCCCGTTTGCGCAGCCCCGGATCGTCGGGGCATCTCGATCAGTCGAGTCGCGCGACGGCACACGCGCCGCTCCAGGGCTTAACGAAATAGGAGCATCGCGTACCGTCTGGCAGCTCCGCTGCGTTGTGTATGGTAGGAGGAGCGGCAGGAGCGTCTTGCACAACGCTCCTGCCGCTGATGATCAGCGACATTCAGGAGATCGTGTGGATAGCGTGCGGATACGCTGTTGATAGCGTGGGCAACCAGGATACAGTGGTGTGGATAGCGTGCGGATACGCTGTTGATAGCGTGGGCAACCAGGATACAAAGGTATTGTTTCGATGCTGATTTGCTTCAACGGAATCGACGGATCAGGCAAAAGTCTTCAGGCGCATCAGCTCGTCGATCGGCTCAACGCCTCAGGCTACCCGGCGGTGTATGTGTGGAGCGGAGGTACCGGGCCGCTTACGCGGCTGCTGGCCCGCGTAAGCAAATCGCTCCTGCGCCGCCGAGCATCAGCGGTCCCAGCCACAAGCGAGACAAGCACACCCTATCGCGCCTATCTGTCGTTCACACAGCGCGTTTTCAAGCGCCGCCTGGTTCGGACGGCCTGGCTGCATCTCTCGCTGCTGGAACATATGGCTGAGATCTGGACGACAATTGTGCCGCATCTGATCGGCGGACGCATCGTTGTCTGTGATCGCTACATCTACGATCGACTGGTGAATATCGCGGTGCTGTGCAACACGAGTCCGGAGGATCTCACACGCCAGCTTCGTCTTGCACGGCTCTACTGGGTGCCGCAGCCCAACAAGTGGTTTTTTATCGACGTTCCGGCGGATGTCGCGTTCAGCCGCAAAGATGATGTGCCGGATATTCTTTTCTTGGAGCGACGGATTCCGCTGTATCGCACAATCGTCGGCACCTTCAAGCTCGAAGTTCTTGACGGAGTGGCCGATCCTAACGAGATTGCGGCGGTTGTCTGGCAGAGCGTGCAGCCTGCGCTGCCAAAAGCGCGAGCAGCGGCGCTCGATCGACGCTAGAGCCGCCAGGATCAGGGTACGAAGATATGAGTATGACACCGGTGCTCTCGAAAAGGAATGTGCTGGATCTGGCGCAGCGACCGATGACGCTGGCGCTGGCGACAACGCTGATCAGCGTGGCATATGGCGTAGCATTGGCGTACTCCGTTTCCGGGCTCTGGCTGGTCGCGGTGCCGATCGCGGCTGCGATTGCCTTTGCCGCGCTGTTCAAGCCGGAGCTGGCGGCGATTGCGCTGATCGGTATCACCTGGGGCTACTTGTCGGAGGCCGCCAATCGATCCTATGGCATCCCATCGCTCACCAAGCCGCTGGCCGGACTCCTGGCGTTGACGCTGATCGTCCGGCGCTTCACCGGGCGGCGCACGGGCTTCGTGTCCGATACAACCACGTGGTGGATGCTGGCCTATCTGATCGTGATCGGCGTAGGGTTGTGGTACGCCCGATCTCCGGCGCGCGTGCTTCAGTTGCTCAACGATTTTGCCAAGGATCTTGTGCTCTACCTCGTATTGATCAACCTGATCACGTCGAAGAAAAACCTTGAGCGCTGCATCTGGCTCCTGCTGGCCGTGGGCGCGCTGCTGGGAACGCTCACGATGTACCAGGAGATCACCCACAACTACAGATCGGATTTTGGCGGGCTGGTGCGCACGGAGGTCGCGCAGATCGCCGACGGCATTGCCAACCGACCACGGGCGGGCGGCTCCACAGGCGAGCCGCTGGCCTTCGGGCAGCAGCTCTTGACTCTGGTGCCGATCGGGCTGTGGGCGATCATCTACGGACGGTCGCTCTTTGCGCGCTGCTTTGCGGCCTACGCGACGGTTGCCTGTCTGGCTGGCATTGGGCTGAGCTTTTCGCGCAGCTCGTATGTGGCGCTGGCCGTGACGCTGGCGTTATTCGCGCTGCACATTCGGCTCAATCCACGCTATATACTGCCGATCGTGGCGCTGGTAGGCGTGCTGTTGTGGATCGCGCCGCCTGAGTTTAGCGCACGCTTTCAAACCTTGCAAAATCTCCTGCCCAGCGGCGATACGGTCAATATCGAGGACCAGGGCTTCAACAGCGAGGCATCATATCGGATGCGCTCGATTCAGCTTGGTATCGCCTTCGATATGTTCATCGATCATCCGATCTTGGGCGTGGGAGCCTGGAACTTCACCGAGCTTTACGACGAGTACGTCAACGAGCGGGGCGTCGCCATTGCGACCAGCTTTGGGCCGCCGCATAACTACTACCTTGAGATCGCAGCCGAGCATGGCCTGATCGGGCTGAGCGTCATCCTGGGCATCCTGGTGCTCGCGTTCAGCCGCCTGCGCCTTGCCCAGCGGCTCTTTGCGCTGAGCGGCGACTACCGGCTGTCCAGGCTAGCGGTAGCGCTCCAGATCGGGCTGGTGGGCTACCTCATCTCGGCAGCCTTCTTGCACGGCCTGTACTCGCGCTTCCTATGGCTTCAGGTCAGTCTGGCAGTAGCGTTTGCGCTGATCGCGACGAAAGAACAAACAAAGAACAAAACGAAGGAACAAGGGAACAAGGGAACAAGGGAACAAAGGAAGCCCTGAACGTCCTGACCCCCGATCTCTGGATTGAACTTTGAACTCGAACATAGTGAGCTTCGGAATAAAGCATGAGTCTTGGAAAGAAAACCGCTCAGGGCGTGTTTTGGAATTACGTCTCCTTTGCGGGCGGCAAATTTCTTACATTTATTAGCACGATCATCCTAGCGCGGCTGGGACTGGGGCCGGATCAGTTCGGACAGGTGGCGATTGCGCTGCTGGCGATCACCTATCTTGATGCGATCGGCGATCTGGGCATCGCGGCGGCGCTGATCTACCAGCGCGATGATGTCGAGCGCGCCGCGCAGGTGGCCTTCAGCATCAGCGTGGCAATGGGCATCGTGCTCTGGGGCCTGGCGACGCTGCTCGCGCCCTTCGTGGGGGCGTACTTCGGCGAGCCGGGCGCGGTGCCGATGCTGCGGGTGCTGGCCGTTACACTGCTGATCCAATCGTTCGGCAACGTCCACATGGCGCTGCTGAGCAAGGAGCTTGAGTTTCGGCGCAAGCTCCTGCCCGACCTGAGCCGCAACTTTGCTAAGGGATTCGGCGCGATCGGCCTGGCGCTGCTGGGCTTCGGGCCGTGGAGCCTGATCTGGGGCCAGGTACTCAGCGCATTCGCGGCGACGATTGCGCTGTGGATCGTGCAGCCGTGGCAGCCGCGCCTGCTGTGGGATACCCGGCTGGGCAAGCAGATGTTGAGCTACGGCCTGCAAATCCTCGGCATCGAGATCCTGGCGGTCTTCTGGTCAACCGCAGATTATGTGATGGTCGGGCGCTACCTGGGCAAGACTGAGCTGGGCCTGTACCAGACGGCGTTTCGCATCTCGGACCTGCTGATCATCAATATGTGCATCGTGGCCGGGCGGGTGCTCTTTCCATCATACGCCAAGCTGAGCCACGATCATCACGCGCTGCGCCGGGGCTTTTTGACGACGCTGCGCTATATCTCGCTGATCACGCTGCCGGTCAGCATCGGCCTGGCGGCTATCGCGCCGTTCTTTGTCAGCATCTTCTTCGGCGCGGAGTGGCTGCTGATGATCCCGGCCCTGGCGCTGCTGGCGCTACGCGCCGGGCTCAGCACGCTCTCGTTCAACAGCGGCCACCTCTTCAAAGCGATCGGACGGCCCGATATTGTCAACAAAGAGATGATCGCCAAGCTGGCCGTGCTGCTGCTCGTGGTCTGGCTGACCGTGCCCTACGGCTTTGTGGCGGTCGCGCTGGGCCAGATCGGCGTGGCGCTCTTCAGCGTGGCGCTCGACCTGGGCATCAGCGTGCGTGTCTTGAAGGTCACGCCCGCCGCGATCTGGCAGCAGCTCCGGTCGGCGCTGCTGGGCGCGCTGGTGATGGGCGCTGCCGTCTGGACGGTCGTCGTCAGCACGCCGCGCGGATGGGACCTGCTGGGACTCATCGGCGCGATCGTCGTGGGCATCGTGAGCTACGCGGCTGTGCTGTGGATGACCGAGCGCAAGCTGCTGCTGGACAGCCTGCGGTCGATCGTGCAGCTCGTACGACCGACGCAGCCCGCGATCGGCAAATCATCGTGAGGCCGAGATACAGCTTGAGAAGGAGCAACGTAGCATGAAGCCCCCCCGGCTACATTTAGGAACGATCGCCTCGATCTTTGTGATCGCTATCCTGCTGCGGCTCTTCGTGTTTGCGTATATTGCGCACGAGCCGCGCAAGTTCTACACCTACGACTCGGACGGCTACGATCGGCGCGCGATGAACCTGCTGCGCTACGGCGTCTTCGCCAGCGAAAAGGCCCCGCCGCTCACGCCCGATCTGGATCGCACGCCGGTCTATCCGGCCATGCTCGCGGGCGTGTTTGCCGTCGCGGGGCATACTCCTGCCGCAGCGATCCTGCTTCAGATTCTGCTCGGCAGCGTGACGGCGCTGCTGACGTATGGCCTGGCCCGCGAGCTTGGCCTGTCGTCGCGGGTGGGCGTGCTCGCGGCGCTGATCGTGGCGGTCGATCCGTTATCGATCATGACGGCCAACCACCTGCTGACCGAGACGCTCTTCACGCTGCTGCTGGTCGGGTGCATCTGGGCGCTGGCGCGCTACTGGAAGACCCATGCGCTCCGCTGGCTGGCGCTGGCGACGGTGCTGATCGCGCTCACGTCGCTGACCCGCCCGATCAGCCAGTTCCTACCGCTGGCGCTGCTGCCCCTGTTCCCGCTGGCTGCGGCGCACGGACAGCGACGCGCGGCAGCGGCGGCAGGAGTCGTGTTTGTGGTGGCAAGTCTCGCGCTCACCTACACCTGGGCCGTGCGGAACTACCGCGAGGCGGGCATCTTTACGCTGTCCACCATCAGTGATACCAACCTGCTCTACTATCGCGCTCGCGCCGTGCTGGCGGATGCGGAGGGCCGGAGCCAGGAGGAAGCCTGGAAGGCGCTGGAGCAGCGCATCGAGCAGGAGGCCACCGCGCGCAATCTTTCACCTGCCGAGACAGTCGCACTTCAGCGCCAGGAAGCGCTCAAGATCTTCCAGCGCTATCCCGGCCTGACGGTCAAGATGTTAGCCAGGGGCGTGGGCCGCCTGCTGGTCGATCCCGGCTATACCATCACCTGCACGCAGCTCGACTTGCAGAGCACCGCGCTCGATTGTTTTCCGGGCCGCTCCTCGATGAACGATCCGGGCGTGATCGATAAGGCCCTGGGCAAGCTCGGCAGTATGACGCTGGTGCAGCAATTGGTGCTGCTGTGGAGCACGCTGCTGCTGGCGATCCTGTATCTCGGCGCTGCGCTCGGCACCGTCAGGCTGTGGCGCGAGCGGCACTGGCTGCTGCTGGCGCTGCTTGTCCTGCTGCTCGCCTACTTCATCGGCCTGTCGGCTGGCGGCGAGGCCAATAGCCGCTTCCGCATCCCGATCGTGCCCTTCCTGGCGATTCTGGCGGGAGCGGGGCTGACGGCGCTCTACGAACCGATCAAGGCAAAGATCGTGGGTGTGGGAGTGGAAAACAAAGGAACAATGGGCCGTCAGGCCGGGGGTGTGGGGGTGGCCCCCACGTTTCCTTCCCCCTCGCCTATCGTAATGGGAGAGGGGGAGGCGCGGCAGCGCCGGGGGTGAGGGCCTGAACGCGAACCTTTGAACTCGAACCGTTGAGCAGGGCCGAAACATGACAACGAGCCACATTCGCATCCTGGGCATAACGATGGATCGCATCGGCAACTTCCGCGCGCAAGCCCGCGAAAAAAACGCGGGCATGTACGCCGCGCTGGATCGCCGCTTTGGTGTGATCGACGTGATTCGTCCAAGGCTGCCGATGCTGGAGCAGTACTACAACAAGCTACGCCATATCCATCCCGATCGCGATTACTGGCGGATTCGGGCTGGACTCAATCCGTGGGCGTTCAAACATCGCACAGCCGTGGCAGAACGGCGCCTGCAAGGCTGTGATGGTCAGTACGATCTGATCGTGCAGTTGCATACGCTGTTCTCGCCCGGCGATCTCACCAAGCGCCGTCCGTATGTGCTGCATACCGACAACACCTACCAGCTAAGCGAGCGCTACTACGCCGATTGGGCGCCGCTGCGAGGACGGCAGCGCGACGAGTGGATCGCGATGGAGCGCGCCACGTACCGACAGGCGGCGTTCCTTTTTCCGCGCAGCGAGTGGCTGCGGCGCTCGATGATCGACGACTATGGCTGCGAGCCTGAGCGCGTGATCCGCGTCGGCGGCGGCGCGAACTTCGTCCGATCGTCGCTCGACGGGAAGGCATACGACGCGCCGGTTGCGCTCTTCGTCGGCTACGACTTCAAGCGCAAAGGCGGGCACGTGCTGCTGCAAGCCTGGGAGCAGGTCCATCGGCAACTGCCGGAGGCACAGCTCTGGATCGTCGGGCCGGAGCGGCTGCGTGCCAGGCTGCCCGGCGGCGTGCGCTGCCTCGGTCGCATCGACGATCGCGCGGCGCTGCGGGCGGTGTACGCACAGGCGAGCGTCTTCACGCTGCCCGCGCTCTTCGAGCCGTGGGGCCATGTCATCACCGAGGCGATGGGCGAGGGGCTGCCGTGTGTTGTCAGCGATCGATGTGCGCTGCCGGAGATCGTCGCGCACGGTGTGACGGGCCTGGTTACGCCAGCGGAAGATCCCGCCGCCCTCGCCGCCGCACTGATCGATCTGCTCGGCAATCCCCGGCGCGCTGAGCGCTTCGGGCGGCAGGCGCACGCGACGATCGCGCAGGGCAATACCTGGGACGATGTGATCGCGCGCATGGCGCCGTACATCGAGCAGGCCGCCGAGATCGCCGCGCCGTCCGCCAGCATGGTCGCGGGCCGGTAAGCGCGTCGCTCGTCCTGTAGCGCCGTGCCGATACCGATCCGGCGCAGCGGCGCGTGAATCAAGAAGGCATCGCCAGAGCATGATCGCCACAACGCAGAGGAAGACACACCGTGCGACGTAGAACCATCCGACCAACCTATGACATGCGACGACGAACCGGCGCAGATACAAGCTGGTTCGTGTTCCTGATTCCACTGCTGCTGATCGCGGCAATCGTCGTGCTGCTGACTAAATATCCTCTTTCTACAGATCGGCAAGGCGGGCAAGCGCCGGGAGCCGCGCCCCAGGCATCCGAGACATCGAGCGCGGAGCAGCCGGAGCCTGCCGTCGCGACATCGAGCGCGGAGCAGCCGCAGCCCACGGTCACGCATCCGGAAGTGCGCGAGTGGGCGCCGCCGATCGCGCTGCAATACTTCAGAGGCAACGACGTGACGCCTGAGTTTATGGCCGAAAACCTGAGCTGGCTGACCATGCAGTACGGCATGGAGGATGAGCGGCAGGCGGTGCTGGAGCGCGGCTATCGCGGGCCGCTGCTGCAATACATGGTAACGTTCCAGATCCTCGGCCCAGGCCCGTACAAAAACGAGCGCGACCGGTGCGAGAACGATTACACGCCCGTGCCCGACAACCCGATGTGGACCGACGATTTCTGCGAGCTGGTTCATTCCCATGAAAGCTGGTTCTTGCACAACGGCAAAGGCGAGCGGCTGTACAGCAAGGAGACGAACTGGGACGGTACCGATGCCTACCAGTACTACATGAATCCGGCCTCAAAAGGCTTTCGCGACTTTTGGGTGTCGCAGATGAAACGCCAGGCCGGAGCCAAATGGCAAGGCTTTTGCCTGGATAACGTGCCCGTCGAGATGGATTATCTGCGCACGAGGGCCGACAATCAGGACGGAACGGTCAAAGAATTTGATTCGAGCAAAGCGTTTCGCAAGGCCGTGATCGGGCTGATCGACCAGATTCGGGAGAGCTTTCCCGGCTATCCGATCTGGGGCAACATGATCAATGCCGAGTACGACGACCACGAGTGGGACGACTATCTGCCGCATCTGGACGGCTTTCAGGAAGAAAATTTTGCCACCGGCTGGGACACGACCAGCGCGCCGAAGCCCGATGAGTGGGACCGTATGCTGCGCCGCGTCGAGAAGGCCCTGGCGCGCGGCAAAAGCGTCGTTCTGTTTGGGCAGGGCGCGCAAGACAACGGCGATCAACTCTACTTCAGTCTGGCATCATTTTTGCTCATCGCCACCGAGGATAATCGCGCTGCGTTTCGCTATACCCATATCGACGATTACAAGTCGCTCTGGTGGTATCCCGAATACAAAACCAACCTGGGCCTGCCAAAGAGCAAGCGCTACAAACAGGGCCACCTCTGGCTGCGCGACTTCCAATGCGCGCGGGTGACGGTCGATCCCGAAGCGCGGATCGGCTCGATCCAGCTGCGGCCTTGCGAGCCGTGAGCGTCGACACAGCAGCCGCAACGCATCTTTTGGGAAGATTCCAGCGTTGCTTAAGGCGTAGGTTCAGTCGATCAAGGGATCGTCATCGCGCACGTACGAGGAGCGTATTTCATGGTTGAACGATTGGTAGAGCACGACAAACGCCAGACACAGAGCGCACATGAGCAACACGGCTCCTCGGCTATTAAGCTTTCCCCGGCGATGCAGCAGCGGCTGCGCTGCCCGGTCTGCCGCGCCGCGCTCGATCTGGTCGGCAGCCAGCTGCGCTGCACCAATACCGAGTGTGACGGCAGCTTCCCGATCGTGCATGGCGTTCCCGTGCTGATCAACGAGGCCGCGAGCGTTTTCTCGACCCAGGATTTCATCAACCTGCGGCCCACCTACTTCAAGCAGGATGGCCCGGTTGTCCAGACGATCCGCAGGTTCATTCCAAAGATCAGCGCCAACATCAAGGGCGCGCGCAACTTTCAGCAGTTTGCCCGCCTGCTGCTTGAGCGGGCGGATGCGCCCAAAGTGCTGATCATCGGCGGCGGTATTCTTGGGCAGGGCGCGGAGCATCTGCTCGATCCGCGCATCGAGCTGGTCGAGAGCGATGTTGCGCTTGGCCCGCGCACAGCGATGATCGCCGATGCCCACGATATCCCGTTTGAAGATGAGACGTTCGATGGAGTGATCGCTCAGGCAGTGCTTGAGCATGTGGTCGACCCGCACCGCTGCGTCGAGGAAATCCACCGCGTGCTGAAGCACGGCGGCTACGTGTACGCCGAAACGCCGTTTATTCAACAGGTGCATGGCCGACGTTACGATTTTACGCGCTTCACCCATCTGGGCCATCGGCGGCTCTTTCGCAACTTCGAGGAAGTCGACGGCGGCGCGACCTGCGGGCCGGGCATGGCGCTGGCATGGACCTACCAGTATTTTCTGCTGAGCTTCACCACCTGGAAGCCAGCCCGCGCCGCGCTTCGCGCGTTCGCCAGACTGACCTCGTTCTATCTGAAATACTTTGACTACTACCTGATCGATAAGGCTGGCACGCTCGACGCAGCCTCAGGCTACTATTTCATCGGTCGCAAAGCTGGCACCGTGCTGTCTGACCGAGAGCTGATCATGCTGTACAAGGGCGCGGGCTAGAACGGAGTTCAACGTTCAAGGTTCAAAGTTTCAAGTTCGAGGCCCTCACCCCCGGCGCTGCCGCGCCTCTCCCTCTCCAGGCCGGGTGCCCATGCCGGGTGCCATGCCCAGAGGGCACCCGCATGGCACCCGCATGGTACCCGCGATAGGCGAGGGGGAAGGTGGTTCTTGGTTCTCGCTTTGTTCTTTGTTCTTTGTTCCTTTGTTCTTTCGCTGACAGAGGTAAAGCTTCGATGACTCAACGGATTAAGGTATTACATCTTTGCGCGTCGCTCTCGGTTGGCGGCGCAGAGCGATTCCTGCTCGATCTGGCCCAGCGCTTCGACCGGGAGCGCTTCGAGATCCATATTTGCTGCCTGAATGTGCTGCGCAATAACGCGCTCCAAGACGACTTCGAGCGGCTTGGGCTGCCGCTCTACATCATCGGCACGAAGCGCCTGTACGATCTGCGGTCGATCCTGGCCGTGGCGCGCTACGTCCATCGGCACCAGATCGACATCATTCACACCCAGTTGACCAATGCCGACATCGTTGGGCGCATCGTCGGGCGCGCGCTTGGCCGTCCGATTATCTCGACGTTGCAGAACGAGCCGCACGATTACCATCGTTTTCGCTGGATTCATCGCTGGTTGAATCGTGTCACCGCGCGCTACTTCGCAACCCGGCTTATCGCGGTATCCAATCGGCTGCGCGAGCAGTTCATCCGGGCCTGGCATATCCCCGAAGATCGCATCCACACGATCTACAACGCCGTGCCGATGGAGGCGTATCTTGCGATTCCTGAGGGCAGGCCCGACCGCGCCGATCACGACGGCCCGATCATTACCAATATCGGGCGGCTGAGCACGCAGAAAGCGCAGCATCATTTACTGGATGCCGCCAGGCTGGTGCTAGACCGGCGTCCAGATGTGCGCTTCATGATCGTAGGGCAGGGCAGACTCGACCAGCCGCTCAAGGAACAGGCCCAACGCCTGGGCATTGCCGAGCGCGTGACCTTTACGGGGCTGCGGCACGATATTCCTGCGATTCTGGCGCAGACCGATATTTTTACGCTGCCTTCGCTCTGGGAGGGGCTGCCGCTGACCGGGATCGAGGCGATGGCCTCCGCGCGTCCGGTTGTGCTGACGGATGTTGGCGGCAACCGCGAGCTGGTCGAGTCGGGCGTACACGGCATGATCGTCCCGCCTGGCGATGTACATGCCCTGGCCGATGCCCTGCTGGAGCTGCTGAACGACGAGCCGCGCCGTCTGGCGATGGGCCGCGCAGCGCGCCAGCGCGTCCGGCATGAGTTCGACATCACGACGATCGCGGCGCAGTACGAGGCCCTCTATCAGGCGATGTGGAGCAAGCGCAACAAGGCCGTCGGTAGCGCGCAGGTTTCGGTGAAATCGTGATGGAGAGCACCAGCATGCGGTTCAGCGTAGCGATGATTTCGAGCGTGTTCTATCCATCGATCGGCGGCGCGCAAACCCACACGCTGCGGCTCAGCCAGAAGCTCAAAGCGCGCGGTGTGAACGTGCTGGTGATCACGCGGCACTACGAGGGCCTGGCGCGCTACGAAGAGATCAACGGCATCCCGACCTATCGCGTCGGCAGAGGCGAGGGCAATCTGGTCGTCGCGGCGCTCAGCTATATCGTCGGCGCGCTGCGGGTCTTGTACGCGCAGCGCCAGCGCTACGACATCTTGCACTGCCATCTGATGATCTCGCCGATGACGATCGGCCTGCTTGCCAGGCCGCTGGTTCGCAAGCCGCTGGTAATCAATCCCCACGGCAGTGGCAAGATCGGCGATGTCGGCTTTTTGACGCACAATCGCCCGCTCACGGGGCGCCTGCGGCTAGCGGCGGCGCG
The DNA here is from genome assembly GCA_036374795.1 of Herpetosiphonaceae bacterium. Taxonomy (NCBI): domain Bacteria; kingdom Bacillati; phylum Chloroflexota; class Chloroflexia; order Herpetosiphonales; family Herpetosiphonaceae; species Herpetosiphonaceae bacterium. The sequence goes on along the minus strand of DASUTC010000003.1, from coordinate 57,651 downwards.
GCGCTGGGGCGATGCCTTCGTCAGCATCAGCCGCGATATACACGGCGAGCTGGCGGGGATCGGCGTGGACGACCGCAAGCTGTGGGATATTCCCAACGGCGTGGATGTGGATCATTTTCATCCGGCAGATCAGGCAACACGCGCCGAGCTACGTCGGACACTCAGCCTTCCGCCGGGGCCGCTTGTGGCCTACGCCGGACGGCTGGCACCCGAAAAAGGTGTGGACGTGCTGATCGATGCGTGGCCTCTGGTGCTGCGCCAGATGCCCGACGCCCATCTGCTGCTCGTCGGCGAGGGCGAGCAGCGCGCGGCGCTTGAGGCGCAGGCGCAGCGCCTGGGCGTCGCCGGGCGGGCGATCTTCGCCGGAGGCTGCGCCGATGTCGCGCCCTACCTGCGCGCCGCCGACGCCTTTGCGCTCCCCTCACACTCGGAGGGGATGCCGATCGCGCTGCTCGAAGCGATGGCCTGCGGCCTCCCCTGCGCGGCGACGGCGGTCGGCGGGACGATCAGCGTGCTCGACGACGGTGTTACCGGACGATTGGTGCCCGCCGCCGATCCCGATGCGCTGGGCGCGGCGATCGTCGAGGCGCTCGATCCGAGCGCGCGGGCCTGGGGCGAACAGGCCCGTCGGCATGTCGTCGTCCACTACGGGCTGGATGCGGTCGCCGAGCGCTACATTCAGATGTACGAAACGATCAAGCCGACGCTCAAGCGCTCTCCCGCCGCCGATCAGGCGCGGCAGGCCCGATAGCAGCCGAGAAGGATACGCTCGATGATTATTTCGCGCACGCCATTACGCATCAGCTTTGCCGGCGGCGGCAGCGATCTGCCCGCCTTCTACCGCGAAGAGCCGGGCGCGGTGGTGAGCACGGCGATCGACAAGTACATCTATATCAACGTCAACAAGCATTTCGACCATAAGATTCGCGCCAGCTACTCGATCACCGAGATCGTCGATAGCGCGGACGAGCTTCGGCACGATCTGATCCGCGAGGCGCTGCGGCTGCTCGGGCTGAGCGGCGGCATTGAGATTACGTCAATCTCCGATATTCCGTCGCAGGGCACCGGCCTCGGCTCGTCCAGCACCTACACCGTCGGGCTGCTGAACGCGCTCTACGCCTACACCGGACGGCACGTGGGCGCGGAGCGGCTGGCGCGCGAGGCGTGCCGCATCGAGATCGACATCTGCGGCAAGCCGATCGGCAAGCAGGACCAGTACAGCGCGGCGTATGGCGGCCTGCAATACATCCAGTTCAATCCCGACGAGAGCGTGTTTGTCGACCCGATCATCTGCCGTCCGGAAACTAAACAGCGCATGCAGGAGCGGCTGCTGCTGCTCTACACCGGCATGACGCGCTCTGCGGAGCATATTCTGGAACAGCAGAAGGCCAACACCGAGCGCGACCGTGATCGCCGCGAGACGCTGCGGACGATGACGCGCATGGCCCAGGATCTACGCGACGCGCTCAACGCCAACGATCTGGACTCGTTCGGCGCGCTGCTCCACGAGGGCTGGATGCTCAAGCAGCAGTTGGCGAGCGGCATCAGCACCCGGCGCATCGACGAGTGGTACAGCCGCGCCAGGCAGCATGGCGCGATCGGCGGCAAGATCCTCGGCGCTGGCGGCGGTGGCTTTTTGCTGCTGTACGCGCCCGTCGAGCGGCACGGCGAGATTATTGCCGCGCTGCCGGAGCTTGCGGCCACCCCGATCAGGTTCGAGCCGCAGGGCAGCAAGATTATTTATGTCGAAGAGCGGAGCTAATGCTGATCGACTCAGATGAGGAACAACGATCGATGACCAACACCACCCGCGCGGCTGCTCCCACAACTGGTCCCGCTTCCAGAACGATAGCGTACATGATGTCGCGCTTTCCCACGATCTCGGAAACCTTTATCCTCTACGAGATCCTTGAGCTTGAGCGGCTCGGATTGCACGTCGAGGTCTTTCCGCTGATACAGGAGCACGATCACGTCCAGCATCCCGAAGCGCGCGCGGTCATCGAGCGGGTGCATTATAGCCCTTTCCTATCGGTGGATGTCCTCAGAGCGCAGTGGCACTGGCTGCGGCGACGACCGGCAGCCTATCTGAGGGCGTGGAAAGCGGCGCTGCGCGGCAATCTCGGCTCATGGAGCTTTTTGCTGCGCGCGCTCGTCGTCGTGCCGCAGGCGGCGTTGTTTGCGCGCCAGATGCAGGATCTCGGCGTGGAGCATATTCATGCCCACTGGGCAACGCATCCGGCGCTGGCGGCGTATGTCATCCGGCGACTCACGGGCATCCCGTATAGCATCACGGCCCACGCCCACGACATCTACGAGGAGCAGGCGATGCTGGAGGAGAAGCTGCGGCAGGCCAGCTTCGTGGTGACGATCTCGGACTACAACAGGCGCTTCTTGCAGGAGCTTTACGGGCCTGAGATCGCCGACAAGATCGCCGTGATCCGCTGCGGCGTCGATCCGGCGGTCTTTCAGCCCGCTCCGGCAAAGCCCGACCAGCGCCCCTTCACGATCATTTGTGTAGCCAGCCTGCGCGATTATAAAGGCCACCCGTATCTGATCGAGGCGTGCGCCCAGTTGAAGGCGCAGGGTATTCAGTTCCGCTGCCTGCTGGTCGGCGAGGGCCAGGATCGCCCGCAGATCGCAGCGCAGATCGCGCGGCTTGGCCTGAGCGATTGGATCACGCTGCTGGGACATCAGCCCCGCCAGCGCGTGAGCAAGCTGGTCGCGGACGCCGATGTGATGGTTCTGCCGAGCGTGACGACCAGGACCGGCAAGAAAGAGGGTATTCCCGTGGCGCTGATGGAGGCGCTCGCCACGGAAAAGCCGGTGATCGCCACGGCGATCTCAGGGATTCCAGAGCTTATCGAGGACGGACGCACAGGCTTGCTGGTGCCGGAGCGCGATACCCCGTCGCTTGCGCAGGCCATCCGGCGCCTCTACGACGATCCTGAGCTACGGCGACAGCTCGGCGCGGCAGGCCGGGCAAAAGTGCTCCAGGAGTTCAACCTTCAGCAGAATACCGCCGCGCTGTTCAAGTTGCTATCTCGGCCCTGGAAAGCCGACACAGCGAGCGTATCACATCGCGCGCTGTCCGACATGCCACAGCCGAAACCATAGACGCATCCAGAAACTGCTACGTCTGAGCCGGAGGGAAGGAACATGAGGAAAGCACTTTTTTGGGGATCGCTTGGGCTGATTATCTACAACTACCTTGGCTTTCCGCTCTTGATGCTGGCGCGCGGCCTCGTATGGCGACGCGCCGTGAAGCGGGCCGACATTACGCCGCGCGTGACGCTGGTGATTGCCGTGTACAACGGCGAGCAGTGGATCGGCAAGCGGCTGGACAACGCGCTATCCCTCGATTATCCGCGCGATCAGCTTGAGATCATCGTCGGCTCGGATGGCTCGACCGATCGGACGAACGAGATTATCGCAGGCTATGTCGAGCGCGGCGTGCAATTCCTGGCATTGCCTCGCCAGGGCAAAATCCCAACGCTCAACGCAGCCGTCGCGCGCGCAACCGGCGAGATCCTGCTCTTTTCCGATGCGACGAGCATCTTCGCGCCCGACGCGCTGCGTTTCCTGGTTCGCTCGTTCGCCGATCCAAGCGTCGGAGCGGTCGGCGGTCATCAGGTGTATGTATCGGGAGTCAAGAGCGGCTCCGCCAATATTGCCGAGCGACTCTACTGGAGATTCGATCAAACGCTGAAGACCCTGCAAAGCCAGTCTGGAAGTATGATCGCCTCGGCAGGATCGCTCTACGCGCTCCGCAGCGAGCTGTTCGAGCCGATACCGGTAGGAGTTCTGGACGATCATTTCGTCTCGACGCTGGCGATTGCTAAGGGCTATCGGCTGGTGCTTGAGCCGGACGCGATCGTCTACCAAACGATTGCGTCATCGGATCATGCTGAGTTTCGCCGCAAAGTACGGGTGATCGCCCAGGGTTTATGGACCATGTGGATACAGCGACCGCTGTTCAATCCGCTGCGCTATGGCTTCTATTCGATCCAGCTCTTCTCGCATAAACTGCTACGCTGGAGCATTGTCTGGCCGCTGCTGCTGCTGCTGGGCGTGTCCCCGACGCTGTATCGCGCCGGGCGTTTCTACCGCCTGATCACGCTTGGTCAGCTTGGCTTCTACGGCTCTGCGCTCGCAGCCCTGGCGCTGCGTCAGACGCCGCTCGCCGGCCTGAGGCCGTTCAAGCTGCTCTCGATCCCGTACTACTTCTGCATGGTCAACCTCGCGGAGCTGCGCGCATGGCTGATGGTCGTCTCCGGCAAACGCATCGCCATGTGGGATCGCACCGAGCGTGACGCCAGCCAGGAGCCTTATGCCGTTCAAGACGCTGACATTGCGCCGCCAGCCTCGGCGTCCGATGCCGCCGGGTCGGGTACAATATCCGATCAGGATCATGCGGCAAACGGCCATCTCAGCGCCGTTGCTTCGGGGTCACATATGGATCGATCGCAATCACATACCCGGCTACAGCATCGATGACGCTCATGGAACGAATGCCGACAACGACCCAGTCGCCGGTTCGCGTGCTGGGGCTGCTGACTGGGAATATTCATGCGCCCGTGAGCGATGCCCGGATCAAATATGGTCAGCTCTTCGCAGAGCTGGCTGCTCAGTCGCATCTCGTAGCCGTGCATGATGTAGAGCTGCGCGGCCTGGATCGTTATCAGAACGCGCTGCGCACGATCCGCTGGCCCAAGGATCGCTGGCGCGAGGCGACGTATAAAAGCATCTGGAGCTTTCACCGCCGCTCCCGAACAGCGCAGGATCTCGCCCGCGTCTATCGTGATCGGGCCGATGTCATCTTTCAGCATGGCACGATCTTCTCGGCGGCAGGTACGACCCATGACCTGCCGATCGTCGCCTATTGCGATTTCACGTACCGGCTGGCCCAGCGCGAAGATCCCTGGCGCGATCCGTTTTCCAGCTCGGCTCAGAGCGAGCGCTGGAACGCGCTGGAGACGCTCGCCGTGCGGCAGGCGGCGTTCGTGCTGACGCGCAGCGCGTATGTGCGGCGCTCGATGATCGACGACTACGGCATTCCGCCGGAGCGTGTCGCGGCGGTCGGCGGCGGGATTAACTTCGAGACGCTGCCGCAGCCGCAGCCGCTCACGGACGCGCCGCGCATTCTGTTCATCGGCACCAGCTTCGAGCGCAAGGGCGGCGCGCAGCTTGTAGCCGCGTTTCGGCAGGTTCGAGAGCGCGTGCCGGACGCCGAGCTGTGGCTGGTGACACACAAGGAGATTTCCGGCCCCGGCATTCGCCGGATCGCGCCCACCCGCGACCGAGCGGCGATCACGGCGCTGTACCGCGCCGCAGGCGTCTTCGCCATGCCGTCGCGCTGCGAAACCTGGGGCGATGTCTTCCTTGAGGCGATGGCGCATGGCCTGCCCTGCATCGGCACGACCAACGACGCCATGCCGGAGATTATCGAGCACGGCGCAACCGGCTATGTCGTCGCGCCCGACGACGTACCCGGCCTGGCAGGGCACCTGGAGCGCCTGCTGACCAGCCCGGCGCTGCGGCGGCAGATGGGCGCGCAAGGTCGCGAGCGCGTGCTGACGGTCTTCACCTGGGAGCATGTCGTGCGGCGGATGGTGCCGTACCTGGAGCAGGCGCATATGGAGCGCATGGCGCGCCTCGCGCAACGATCGACCGAGCGGCGCGTTTAAACACAAAGATGATACATTAGGAGGATAGAGATGTTGTTATCGGTGATTGTGCCATGCTATAACGAGGAGCGCACGATCCGCGAGATTCTTGATCAGGTGCGAGACGTTCGGCTGGACAAAGAGATCATTGTCGTCGACGATCACTCGCGGGATCGCACGCCCGATATTTTGCGCGAGATCGCGGCGAGCGATCCGCTGGTGCGGGTGATCCGCCAGCCGCGCAACCGTGGCAAAGGCGAGGCGATTCGTACCGGACTGGCCGCGGCCCAGGGCGAGATCGTGATCATTCAGGATGCCGACCTTGAGTACGATCCCAACGACTACTACGAGCTGGTGCGGCCCATTATCGCGGGCAAGGTCGATGTCGTCTTTGGCTCGCGCTTCATGGGCCGTCATACGGGTATGTACTTCTGGAACGCGATCGGCAACAAGTTTTTGACGATGCTGACCAATTTTCTGTACAACTCGTGGATCTCCGACATGGAAACGTGCTACAAGGTGATGCGCACCGATATTATGCGCAGCCTGCACTTGCAGAGCAACGACTTTCGCATCGAGCCGGAGATCTCGGCCAAGGTGCTGAAGCTTGGCTATCGCATCTACGAGGTGCCGATCTCGTACATGGGCCGGACCTACGAGGAAGGCAAGAAGATCAAGAAGAGCGACGGATTCAAGGCGATCGTTACGCTGCTGCGCTGCCTGACGTGGCGCGGCGTCGCGCCCAAGCTCCAGCCGATCGAGCAGAGCGACGCGACCGCCGCCCTCACCGCTGTGCGAGAGCACGCCGCGATGAATGGCATCGCGCCCGGCGCGTGGAGCGTGCTCGGCTAGTAGCCGTCAGGACGGAGAACAAGGGAACAAAGGAACAAGGGAACAAAGGAGAACCGAGAACGAAGAGCCAAGAACCGAGAACCAGCTTCCCCCTCGCCTATGCAATGGGAGAGAGGGTGGCCCCGCAGGGCCGGGGTGAGGGCCGCAACTCGGAGCTTGGAACTTGGAACTTGGAACTCGTGTAGCCCACGACAACCTGGCACAATCGCACCGCCGCGACGCTTCAGCAGCGTCGCGGTGGCATTTTAAGTGCTACAGCGCGCTCGGCATAACTTCTCCACACTCACCCGCGTTTAACGAGGTACCAACGGGCTCAAGACAACGGTAAAGGACGGAACTCAAGTAACATGTTGAACCAACGTAGCAGGCTCGACCTGCGCCGCCCACATCGCAGCACGCCGTTGATTCTGATCACCATGCTTCTCTTCATCGGCATCGGCACGCTCTCCGCGCATCCGCAGCCACAGGCTACCGCCGCTGTCGGCTCGATCGTGCCAACAGTTGAAACGCAGCCTATGCCGCATACCGGCGACTCCGCCGACGATCCCGCGATCTGGATTCATCCTACCAACACCGCCGAGAGCACGATCATCGGCACCGACAAGCAGGGCGGCCTGGCGGTGTATAGCCTCGCCGGACAGGAGCTTCAGTATCGCGCCGACGGCAACATGAACAATGTCGATCTGCGCTATAACTTCCCGCTCGACGGCGGATCTGTGGCGCTGGCGACAGCCACAAACCGCACCAACAACAGCATCGCGATCTATCGCGTCGATCCCGCCACGCGCCTGCTTGAGCCGATCGCCGCCCGCACGATCACGCCGGGCATGACTGCGTACGGCACCTGCATGTATCATAGCCCCTTGAGCGGCAAGTATTACGTTTTTCTCACCTCATCGACGGGCACCGTTGAGCAGTGGGAGCTTTTCGACAACGGCGCGGGCAAAGTCGACGCCCGGCGCGTGCGCAGCTTCAGCCTGGGCTCTTCCAGCGAGGGCTGCGTCGCCGACGACGAGCTGGCGCGGCTCTACATCTCTGAGGAGGATGTCGGCATCTGGCGCTACGGCGCGGAGCCCGGCGACGATCCGGCGGCGCGCGTGCTGGTCGACTCAACCAGCTCAGAGACGGGCTTGAGCGCCGATGTCGAGGGCCTGACGCTCTATTACACCAGCGCGCGTACCGGCTACCTGATCGTGTCGGGCCAGGGCACGCACTCCTATCTGGTCTACCGCCGCGAGGCAGACAACGCCTATCTCGATACCTTCGTGATCAGCGCGGGCAACGGCATCGACGCCGTGCAAAGCACCGATGGAATCGATGTCAGCAACGTCAATCTCGGCCCGCGCTTTCCGCAGGGCGTCTTTGTCGCGCAGGACGGCTCGAACATGGTTAACAGCCAGAATTTCCAGAACTTCAAGCTGGTGCCCTGGCAGACGATCGCCAACGCTTTCAGTCCCAGTCTGACGATCGATACCGCGTGGGACCCACGGAGAGTCGGCGCGCCAGATCCATCGCCCAGCCCATCGCCCAGCCCATCGCCGCCGCCGAACACGCGCACCTTTACCGCCGAGGCCGATACGCGCGTCGAGCAGGCGAATCCCAACGCCAATTACGGCACCGCGCCGCAGCTTCGGACCGACGGCTCCAGCACTACTGCCGTGCAAAGCTACCTGCGCTTCACCGTCGCGGGCATCATCCATCCGATCACCAGCGCGAAGCTGCGGATCTACGCGACGACGAGCACGATCAACGGGCCGAGTGTCCACACCAGCGCCAATGCCTGGTCCGAAACCGGCATAACCTGGAACACGCGCATCAGCTACTCAAGCAGCGCGCTCGACGATCGCGGCGCGGTCAGCGCCAACACCTGGGTCGACTACAATGTCGCGCCCGTTGTCAGCAGCAACGGCACCTACAGCTTCGTGCTGGCGAGCAATAGCAGCGATGGATTGACGCTCTCGTCACGCGAGGGCAGCGCCCCGCCGCAGCTGGTGGTGACGCTGGGCAGCACGCCGCTCTATCGTACGTTCGTGCCCTGGGCCAGGGGAGAGCCGTAGCCCGCGGCCAGACTTCGACGCATGTCAAAACAATTTGAGAACCCAGGATAACTTTTAGGACTATCCGCGCGTTATAGAAGAGTGAACGTCCTGCATCGAACCAGGACCGGAGTACTGCAAGCTGCTACTCCGGCACCGCAGCCTGAGGAGGTTCGTCTATCCCCAGTCGATGCTGCGACGTGACCGATCGCTCGTGCGCCGACAGGCCGGGGGTTTGGGGGCGTTCCCCAAACAATTCCCCTTTCTGATGCAGGATCTCGCACGCTGTTTCCAGAACATGCGCCGTGATTCTGCACGAGCCACCGCCTAGAAAGGAGCAGATCGTTTATCGACGCAGTTCGCTTCGTTGACCACACACGATTGGTGAGTACCTTGTCTTAGCGCGGTCCGAGACATGCAGAGTTTGAAAAAGGGATGAGGAGAATCCTAATGACTGAGCGCCGGTCAATCATCCGATGGCTTACAGCGTGCAGTATCGTTCCGTTAATCGCGGTCGTTCTGTCGGCCTTACCAGTAGCGCACATCCTCGCGGCAACCACCTATACGGTTTATAACTCGCCCGCCAGCGGCTCGAACGGCGACATCGACGGCAGCGAGATCATCGACATTACGCCCGACAACAAGTACGCGGTCGTCGTCGGCTCGCGCGATACCAGCGAGCGCCGCCTATATATCGCCACGATCAGCCCGGCTACCGGCATCGTGGTCAACCAGCTCGATCTTGACGCCGCCGTGACCGGGCGCGGGCTGACCAACCCGCTGCCGACCAGCGTCGCGGTGCATCCCACGGGCCGGTTTGCGCTGATCACGATCCGCGAGGGCGGAGCGCCCGCCAATACCGACACCGAGGCTCCCGGCCTGGGCGTGTTCGTCAACATCGGCCCGAATGGTGCCATGAGCCTTGTCACCGATCCCGTGCTGACGTTGGGTATCCATCCCGAATCGGTCGATATTGCCGCTAACGGCGAGTTCGCGGTTGTTGCCAACGAGGGATCGATCGGTATCGCCAGCTCCGGCAGCATCTCGATCGTCGATCTGGACCCGACCGGAAACGCCACCGGCAGCGTCGCGAAAACCCTGACCGTGGAGAATGCGCCCACGCCAGACCCAGAGGCCGTGGCGATCAGCCCCAACAACGCGCGGGCCTTCGTCACGCTCGAAACCAGCGGTGATATGGTCATCGTCGATATTGGTTCGCCGCTCAGCAACTCAACGGCAACCACCGTCGATGTGCCCTCAAGCTCTAGCTTTCGGCCCGATGGCCTCGCCGTCACGCCGGACAATCAGTACGTCCTCACTGCGAACGAAGGCAACCATCGCGTCAACGTGTTCAGAGTCAACGATACTGGTCCGAGTCTGTCGCTCGTGGAGACAAGCGAGAGTGCGCTTCCCACCGGATCGACGCCTGAGATGATCGCGATCGGCACCGTTGGCGGGCAGCTCCGCGCCTTCGTCACGCTTGAGGCCAGCGACGCCGTCGCCGTGTTCCAGCTTGATCCGAACGGCACCGACAAGCTCCAGTTTGAGACGCTCGTCTCGCTCAACCGCTCAGGCCAGCCAAACGCCGACAGCCCTGAGGGAATCGCTATCGCACATGGCACTGATTTTATTGTCACCGCCAACGCGCTGAGCAACAACATCAGTATCATCGTCGCCACCACGCCCCAGCCGCCGGCCAAGGAAAAACGCGCCTGGCTGCCGATCATCAGGCCATAGCCCGCCGAGGCAACGCAGCGTCAACGACCCGCCGGAAAACCCGGCGGGTCGCTGTTTGTGCTGATCGCCCTCGGCTGTGCTACGCCCGCGTGGTCGCGCCCAGCTCGCTCTGCAAGCGCCGGATGATCTTCTCGCGGATCTTGTTGACCTCGCTATCCGACAGCGTGCGATCGGCGGCGCGGAAGCTCATACGGAATGCGAGGCTGCGCTGGCCCTCAGGGATCGGCGCGCCCGTGTACACGTCGAAGAGGCCGACGCTCTCCAGCAGCGGGCCTGCCGCCGCCTGGATCACAGCGTGTACCTGCTCAGCCGCCACCGTGGTCGGCGCGATCACCGCGATGTCCTGATAGACCGCCGGAGGCCGGTGGATCACCTCGTAGCGCGGCGGCGTGCGCAGGGCCAGCAGCGCGTCAAGATCAAGCTCGGCTGCGGCTGCCCGGCTCACCGACAGCGCCAGCCGGTCGCGCACATCGGGATGCAGCTCACCCAGCACGCCCAGCCGGTCGGGCGCGGCTCCATCCTGGCTCTGCGACCGCACCAGATAGGCCGAGCGGCCCGGATGGAAGCGCGGATCGTCGGCGGGCACGCATGTCACCCGATCGCTGATGCCCAGCCGCACCAGGAGCGTTTCGAGCACGCCCTTCAGATCGAAGTAGTCGATCGTCGGCGGCGTGGCCGCGTGCCACGAGCTTGGCTCCCGCTGACCGGCCATCACCAGCGCCAGGCGGCGCGGCTCGGCGGGCAAAAGCGCTCCCGGCTGCGGCTCGAAGACGCGGCCCACCTCGAAGAGCGCCACCCGCGAGCGCTCGCGCAGGTTGTTGGCGAGCGCCTGCGCCAGCTCCGGCAGAATCTCGCGGCGCAGCACCGAGCGCTCAGGCGCGATCGGGTTTTCCAGCGCCGGGAAGGCTGCCGCGTCGGGCATGTCGCCCTGAAACGCCGCGACGGTTTCCAGGCTCGTCAGCGAGTAGGTGATCGCCTCCTGCAAGCCACACGCGACCAGCGTATCCTTGACGCGGCGCTCGCCGATCTGCACCTCATCGATGTACTGCGGCGGCAGCTCGTCGGCCATCCGCGTCGCGGGCAGCTTGTGGTAGCCGTAGATCCGCGCCACCTCCTCGACCAGATCCGCCGTCATCGACACGTCCAGGCGGTACGACGGCACCAGCACCAGCACGCTGTCTACGCCGACCTCGCACTCGAAGCCGAGCGCCGATAGCAGATCCGCGATCTGCGCCGCGCTCAGCTCGATCCCCAGCAGACGCCGCACCTCGGCGCTGGTCAGCTCGATGCGCTGCGGCTGCCACGGGCTGGGATACACATCCACCAGCCCTTGCGCGACCGTGCCGCCTGCAACCTGGCGCAGCAGCTCCAGGGCGCGTCGCTGGACCAGCGGCGGCAGCTCAGGATCGACGCCGCGCTCGAAGCGCCGCGATGCCTCGCTTGGCAGCTTGAACGCCTGCACCGTGCGGCGAATCGCGGGCGGATTCCAGATAGCCCCTTCAAGCAGCACGTTGCGCGTCCGCTCCGATACCTCGGTTTCGGCACCGCCCATCACGCCCGCCAGCGACTCAGGACCGCTCGGATCGGCCACGACAATATACTCCGCCGAGAGCTTCCGATCCTGATTGTCGAGCGTCCGCAGCGTCTCGCCCGGCCTGGCCCGCCGCACGATCAGATGTCGGTCGACAATCGTGTCGGCGTCGAAGGCGTGCGTCGGCTGGCCCCACTCAAGCATCACGTAGTTCGACACGTCCACGATATTCGAGATCGGACGCATCCCCGCCAGCCGTAGCCGCTGCTGCATCCACCACGGCGACGGCTTGATCGTCACGCCTTCGATCAGCCCAGCCGTGAAGCGTGGGCAATCCGTCGAGTCTTCGACCGTCACGCGCACGCGCCCATCGACGCTCGGCCCTTCGGCTACCACCTGCGGATCGGGCAGCTTGAGCGGCTGCCCGGTGATCGCCGCTACCTCGCGCGCCACGCCGACGATCGACAGCGCGCGGGCAAGATTCGGCGTCAGATCGATGTCCAGCACCACGTCGCCGATATAGTCGCGCAGCGGCATGCCGACCGGCGCGTCGTCGGGCAGGAACAGAATGCCCTCGTGCTCGTCCGAGAGGCCCAGCTCAAGCTCGGAGCAGACCATGCCCTCCGATGCCACGCCGCGCAGCTTGGTCGGCTTGAGCGTCACCCACCTGGGCGTGTCGCTGTGCCCGTCGATCAGCCGCGCGCCCGACAGCGCCAGCGCCACCTTCTGCCCGCGCATCCCGACCTTGATGTTGGGCGCGCCCGTCACCACCGCGATCGACCGCCCGGCGCCGTAGCCGACCACCGGCACCGTCAGCCGGTCGGCGTTGGGATGCTGGCTCACCTCGATCAGCTCGCCGACCACCACGCGCTCAGGGTCCCACGGGATATGATCCGGCGGCGTCGGGCCGCTCAGATCGGGTGCCCACGCCGAGCCGGGCGCGGCCTCCACGCCGATATAATCGATCGATCCGACCTCCAGACCGGCCAGCGTGAGCTGCTCGGCCAGCTCCTCCGGCGATATGGTTATGTCTACATACTCGTTGAGCCAAGATAAAGGAACACGCATACAGCCTCCTTGGTTGCGCGCCGCTGCGATCTCGCGCCCGGCACGCTCAGGAAAATGATCTATGTATCAGCGCCCCGGCGGTCGCTCCCTGACAACGATCGGCCCGGCGTCGACTCGATCGCCAAATAGCTCGCCGTCGCGATCGTACACGCCCAGCCGCTCCCCCGTCGTCTCGTCCCAGATTCCGATCTCCAGCCGGTACGTCCCAGGCACTACGCCCGCCAGCACGATCGCTTTCGGATCGCGAATCCAATCGCCGCGCACCCAGCCGTTGATCGGAAACAGGCCATCCAGCGGCTGCGCGTTGCGCTCTGCGACGATCTGCTCCCGATCGTCGACCACGTGCAGAAAGACCGTCCGTGGTCGCTCCATCTGCTCAAGCGCGTGCCATGTCAGCGTCACGGTGATCGTATCGCCCGCAAAGACCTCGCGCGGCACCTCGACGTTGCGTAGCTCCACGCCGCGCTTCCAGCCAAGGTCGAAGCGTCCGTAGATGTTGCCGGTCTGCGCAGGCTGCGGCGGCAGCACATACGACGGATAGGCCGGAGCGATCAGGCCGCGCGGCAGCGCTACTGCCAGCGCCAGCAGCAAGCCAATCAGCGTCCACAGCGCGCTACGACCCGGCAAGACAGCGCCCAGGCCGCACGCCAGCAGCACCGCCAGCGCCGGAATCACCGGGAAGAGAAAGCGGCCCTGCCACGCAACCGCGCCCGCTACCCGCGCAAAAGCGACCGTCCAGGCGAATGCCAGCGCGGCGGCGCTCGTCAGCAGCAGCGCGCTCCCGGCGCGTCCGCTCCACCAGCCCCGGCCAGCGCTCGCCACCAGCCCGATCCCGGCCAGCGCAAGGAATGCCGCAAAAGCCCAGTACGCGCCATCGTTCATCGGCAGCGTCAGCCAGCCGAAGGTGCCCCAGCTCGATCGCAGCAAGCCCCACAGCCCGCCGGTCCAGCCCTTCCAGGTGAACTCACCGATCCCGCCGGGCGCGAACGTCTGCTGGAACGAGTCCAGTCCCAGCCAGTCGCCGTAGAGCCGCTGGTTGCGCGCGTACCACCAGCCGCTTAGCGCCGCCGCCAGCCCCATCACCAGCGCGCTGTCACGCAGCCAGCGCGCGATCCCGGCCCGTCGCAGCGCCAGCGCCAGCAGCGGCAGCGGCGCGAAGGCCAGCGCGCTTTGCTTGGTAATCAGCGTCAGGCCAATCACCACGCCCGCCGCGATCGTCCAGGCCATCCGTCGCCGCGCATCGGCCTGATCACCCGGTCGCGCCGTCACAAACACAATGCTGATGTAGACCAGCCCGCTCGCCAGCGCGATCAGCAGCGGATCGTTCGAGACTAGCGCGTGCGCGAAGATGAACTGCGGATTGAAGGCCACGATCGCCGCCGCTCCCAGCGCCAGCCAGCGCCAACCAGGAAAGCAGCGCCGCGCCGTCAGGTACGTCAGCCAGACCGAGACGCCGCCTAGCGCCGCCGAGACGCCGCGCGCCAGGTGCCAGGCCAGCGCGACGCCCCGGTACGGCCATGTGTCGCGCGTCGAGCGAAAATACAGGCTCGGCTCGTCCCCGCCCGTCAGCCGCGACCTGGGATTGGCCCCGACTTCCAGCAACCGCTCTTCCTGCGGCAGCCAGGAAACCACCGGCTGAAGCAGCCAGTAGGCCAGCGGCGGCTGGTGTCCCTCGCCGGGCACGTCGCTCTCCGCCGGAGCCGCGCGCTGCACCGGCAGGCCGCCGCGCTGCGCCACGAAGAGCGCGTAGCGCATGTGCGCTGGCTCGTCGGGGCCTTCGCCGAGCGGCACCACCACGCTCCAGACCAGCGCCAGCGCTACGTGCAGCGCCACGATCAGCACCGCCAGCCAGCGCTGAGCGGTCAGTCCGCTGCGGGTACGTACCTCCGCGCCAGGTATCGCCTTGTGAGCTACCGCAGCCAACTAGAACTGCTCCAAAAAGCGCAGATCGCCGCTCCAGAACCAGCGAATATCGTCGATGCCGTACTTCAGGATCGCGATCCGCTCCGGCCCCATGCCGAACGCGAAGCCGCTGTAGCGCTCAGGATCGTAGCCGCCGTTGCGCAGCACATTCGGGTGAACCATCCCCGCGCCAAGGATTTCCAGCCAGCCGCTATACTTGCACATGCGGCAGCCCTTGCCGGAGCACAGGAAGCAGCGCGCATCGACCTCGACGCTCGGCTCCGTGAACGGGAAGTACGACGGGCGAAAGCGAATCTCCGCTTCCGGGCCGTACATCTGGATCGCAAACTCCTGAAGCGTGCCCTTAAGATCGCCCATCGTGATATTCTCGCCCACGGCTAGCCCCTCGACCTGATAGAACATCATCTCAGAGCGCGCCGTCACCTGCTCCATGCGGTAGCACTTGCCCGGCAGGATCACTCGCACCGGCTCAGGCGCGAAGCGTCGCATCGCGTGGATCTGCCCCGGCGAGGTATGCGTTCGCAGCACCACCCTGGGACTATCCGGCGGCATCTTGACGAAGAACGTATCCTGCATGTCGCGCGCCGGGTGATCCGGCGGGAAGTTCAGCAGCCCGAAGTTATACTCGTCCGTCTCGACCTCCGGGCTTTCCCACACGGTGAAGCCCATGTGCGAGAAGATCCGCTCGATCTCGCGCAGCGTCTGCGTCGTGGGATGCAGCCGCCCCGCCGCAGCCGGACGGCCCGGCAGCGTCACATCAACCCGATCGTGCTCCAGCTCGTGCGCGCGCTGCTCCGCCATCAACCGCTGCTCCAGCGTGTCGTAGGCCGCCTGAAGCGTCTGCTTGATCGCGTTGATCCGCTGCCCAACGCGCGGACGCTCCTCGGCGCTGAGCTTGCCCATTCCCCGGCTGATCTCGGCGATCGGCCCGGCCTTCGCGAGGTAGGTGCTTCGCCATGTGCGCAGCGCGTCTATCCCGCCGACCGCCTCAAGCTCGGCTAGCGCCTGCTTCTCGACCTGTTCCAGTTGCTCGATCATGTGTACCTCCCTGCCCTACGCTCCACGTCCCGCGCCTGGTTCAATCTCTGGGCATGCCCGGCGCGACGTGAGACACGAATTACAGCCAAACAAAAAGCCGCACGCTCGTCAGGGACGAGGTGCGGCCCGTGGTACCACCCTGGTTCTGAACATACGCCGCCCAGCCGCCGATGCAGCCACGCCGCGCGTTCACTCATCGTCCAGATAACGGTGGACAGCCGGAGCGAGCTACTGAGGACGAAGGAGCGCTGGGAACGTAGAACAGCGAGCAGAGAACAAGAGGCGATATTCCTTTGTTCTTTGTTCCGTTGTTCTTTGTTCTTTCCCCTGTTCTTCTTCCCTGTTCACCCGTCGGCTCGGAAGGGAACGGATAGCGGCGGTCCCGGCGCAGGCTCACAGCCTCCGGCCTCGCGCTCTCTGACAGCCTACCGTCTATCCTCGCTTCGTCATCGCCTGATGTGCTTCAAGAGCATGTTAAGCTTGTTAATGCAGAATCACAGAACCTTTTCGAGAAAGCGCTCTTGCGATTCTGCAACAGAACAGGGAAATTTTGGGGGACACCCCCAAATCCCCGGCCTAACGGCACGTCAAGAGCGTCCCAGCCTGCGCTGGCGCTGCATCTCGAAGAGGATCACGCTTCCGGCAACCGCAGCGTTCAGCGATTCGACGCCGGGCGCCATCGGGATCGAAATCCGTTTGGTCGCGGCTTCCAGCCCGGCCTCGCTGACGCCGTTGGCCTCGTTGCCGATGAGCAGCGCCGAGGGCTGTCGCCAGTCTGCGGCGTAGTACGGCATCGTGGCATCGGCTACGGCGGCATAGATGTTATCGACCGTGCTGAGCAGCAGCGGCAGCTCGTCCCAGGTCACGTCTTGCACGATCGACAGCCGGAAGTGCGCGCCCATTGCGGCTCGTGCCACCTTGGGACTGTACACGTCTGCCGTGCCCACGGTGCAGATCACCTGGCTAATGCTCGTCGCCACCGCCGAGCGCAGCAGCGTCCCGACATTGCCCGGATCTTGCAGCGCGTCCAGCACCAGCACCACGCCATGCAGCGGCGCTTCGATCTCCGGCCAGCGCACCGCAGCCACAACGCCCTGTGGCGTTACCGTGTCGCTGACGGCCTGGAGCACCTCCGGCGCTGCCTCGTATGCCTGCGTCATTGCTGCAAGCTGCGTGCCTAACGCCGCGCCGCGCTCGGTTGCGGCAAGCTGCTCGCGGTTATACACCGCCAGCGCCAGCTCGGCATGCGCCTGCAACGCCTCCTCGACCAGCCGCACGCCTTCGATCACAAACAACCGCTCGTACCGCCGATCTTTACGATTGGTCAGCAACGAGCGGAGCTGTTTGATGTGCGGGTTTTTTGTGCTCGTGATCACGCCAAGAACGGGTCAGCGCAGCGTGTACTAGGCAGAGATCGCTCGTTGCACCTGGGCCACGAGCGAGCTAAAGGCGCTGGCATCGCGCACAGCCAGATCGGCAAGCTGTTTGCGATCCATCTGGATCCCGGCGAGCTTCAGGCCGGCGATGAAGCGGCTGTAGCTCAAGCCATGCTGCCGCGTAGCCGCATTGATGCGCACGATCCACAGGCGGCGCATATCGCGCTTCTTGGTGCGGCGGTGCCGGTAGGCGTACGCCAGCGAGCGCATCACCTGCTCGTGCGCGACCTTATAGTTGCGGCTACGATTGGCACGATAGCCTTTCGCCTGTCGTAAAAGTTTATTGTGACGCTTGCGCGTCATCACGCCGCGTTTAACGCGAGCCATAGAGTTTTCTCCTTTTGGACACTCTTAAGAGCGAGTAGGAGTGAGCCGCACGTAGCCGGTACGTCAGCTCCGTCCTAAGATTTGTCGATCGATGTGTTCTAACGGCCAGACCGGATATGTCTCGTTGGGATTGCCGTTGAACGACGTTTAACGATGTCACATAAGATTCGGCGGGTGGTCCCGCCGAATGAGCTTACGCGCCGTACGGCAGAACTTTCTTCTTGATGCGCTTGGCGACGGTCTTATCCGTTACCAGCATGCGGTCGAGCTGCTGCTTGACGCGCGTCGAGCGGCGGCGGCGGAAGTGGCTCTTCATGCCCTTGGGATGCATGAGCTTGCCCGCGCCGTTCACTTTGAAGCGCTTCTGAGCGCCCTTGTGTGTTTTGAGCTTTGGCATACGAATACAGTATCCTTATTCGGATGATTCGGTTGATTGCTCAAGGCCACCTGACGTTGCTTTCTCGCTGCGTGGCTTCGCGGCTACCTTGCTGGGCTGCGGAGCGATAATCATCGTCATGATTCTGCCTTCGGACGTGGGCCGCACTTCAACCACCGCAACGTCACGCAGGTTCTCGGCGATCTGCTCCAGCATTTGCACGCCGATGTCCTGGTGCGCCAACTGCCGCCCACGGAAGCGCATGTTAAATTTCACCTTGTGGCCTTCGCCCAGAAACTGGCGGGCACGGTTACTCTTCACTTCGATATCGTGAGCATCGGTGATCGGGCTGAGCTGCATCTCTTTGACTTCAATCACCTTTTGGTTCTTACGAGCCTCACGCGCTTTCTTGTTCTGCTCGTACAGAAACTTCCCGTAGTCCATCAGGCGGCATACGGGCGGATCGGCATTGGGTGCAACTTCCACTAAGTCCAGGCCACGATCTTCGGCCATCATCAGCGCTTCTTGCGTGTTGATGACGCCGACCTGCTGGCCTTCTTCGTCGATCAGACGGACCTGTGGGACGCGGATGCGCCGGTTGATGCGGGCTTTTTGGTTCCTTATGGCAGTTTCTCCTGAGCTTGGTGTATGGACAAAAGGAAATCCCTCCAGCCAGTCCACATGGCAGGGGGACTATTGAGTGCTTAATATAGCACGAAGATTCGTGATCGTCAACCGGAATCGCCTGCTGTTAACGATAGCTAAGCCCGGCCTCCGGTACTCTTCGTAGGTCGCATCAGGCGCGCGACTGATTGACTTTTATGTTCTTAATCGGTACTCTTAAGTTCACTAAAAACGTGGCGCATTTCACAAACTTCTGAGGCACATATGAGTCAGCTTGTAGCGGCTATCGATCTGGAGCACGACCTTCACGCAATCGATCGTGCTATGCTCGAAAAGTTCGAGTCACGCTCGGCATTACTTAATGTCGCAAGCCGCTACTTGCTGTCTTCGGGCGGTAAGCGTGTTCGCGCCGCGCTGACTCTGCTCTGCGCGCGTCTCGGCCCCGACTACAACGAGGCGCGAGTCTACAACGTCGCCACGGCTATCGAGATGATCCACGCGGCCAGCCTGGTCCACGACGATCTGGTCGACGAGGCCGATGTCCGCCGTGGCCGCGTGACAGTCCACAGCAAGTGGGGCGGCAACGTCTCGCTGATGGTCGGCGACTATCTCTTTGCGCTCGCGGCAGGCCAGATGGCAGAGGCATCCGATCCGCGCATCATCAAGAGCTTCGCGCGCGGTGTGGAGCGCATCTGCGAGGCCGAGCTATCGCCCGTCACCGATGTCGAGCCGCTTCAAACGGCGCTCGACCAGTACTACGCCAAGATCGGCGGCAAGACCGCGGCGCTCTTCGAGTGCGCCGCCGAAGGCGGCATTCTCGCCAGTGGCGGCAGGCACGAGTACGTCGAGACGCTGCGGCTGTTCGGCTACGAGATCGGGCTGGCCTTCCAGATCGTCGATGACGTGCTCGATTTCACCGCCGACGAGCAGACGCTCGGCAAGCCCGCTGGACACGACCTCAAAGAAGGCACGATCACGCTGCCGGTGCTCTACGCCATCACGCAGGGCGCGCATGAGGTGGTGCGCGAGGCGGCCATGAGCTACCACCCTAGCCCGGAGCTGGTCGCCGCCGCCGTGGCCGAGGTCCGGCGCGTCTGCGCTACCAAACGCGCCTTCACCGATGCCGAGCAACTGGTCCACAAGGCGATCCAGCGCCTCGACATCTTCCCCGACTCACCGGTCAGAGATGGTCTGATCGATCTGGCTGAGCTGGTGCTGCGGCGCAAGATGTAGCACGCGCTGTCCCAAGACAAAAAGCGTAGCCAAGACAAAACGGGACGTTGCATCAAACGTCCCGTTTGCGATTCGCGTATCGCGCTGCCTGGATCGAGCCGCAGAACGCGCCAGATCACTCCTCGACCTGAACCTCAAGCCGGTCGCGCAGCCAGGCCGCCAGCGTATCGCGATTGGCCTCGGAGCGCTGCACCGCTTGCAGTTGGCTGGCGATCGCTTCGGCCAGCGCCTCGGTGACAGCAACATCGTTGACATCTAAAAAGCGCAGCACGGCCAGCAGCGCCGTGATCTCGTTACCTTCGACGAAGGGACGATTCTTGAGCAGTTGGAAGCCAAGCACCGCCGCCTTGCTCGCAAGATCGACATAGACTTCCTCGCCGAACAGCACCTGCTGCGGCGCGTTCACGGCGCTCAATAGCTTATCCTGGCTTTTGATGCCCAACCGCCCGCCATAGCGCTCGATCGCGAAGGTATGCAGGTCGAGGATGTCGTCACGTAGCAGATAGTTCATAACCACAACTTTCAATACCGGGTGCTGTCCGCCTACAGTCCCAGCATCCGTTTAAACGTCTTATCGTACTGATCCGTCACGCTCTTGGCCCACTCGCGCAGCTTGGGATCGGTCGGGCGGCGCAGCAGCACCTCGCGCTCGGTAAAGACCAGCTCCACCGTCTCGGCATCTTCCAGACCAACCGCCTTGAGCCAGCCCTGCACCACGGTCGGCAGGTTTTCACGCTCGATAACTAATGCTTTCGGCATAGCTGTAGACCATCCATCCCCAGCACCGGCATAGCTGAGCTATGCCTGCGCCTCGGATGCCTGGTGCTCCTCCATTTCAATACGTCGCAAATGCGGAAACAGAATCACTTCGCGGATCGTTTCCTGTCCGGTAAACAACATCACCAGCCGATCGATGCCCAGGCCCAGGCCACCCGTCGGCGGCATGCCCGTCATCAAGGCGTTCAAAAAGTCCATATCCATCTGCATCGCCTCGTCGTCGCCAGCGGCATACGCGCGGCCCTGCTCGACGAAACGCTGCTCCTGATCGAGCGGATCGTTCAGCTCGGTGAAGGCGTTGCCGAGTTCGGCACCAAACATCAGCGGCTGGAAGCGCTCGACAAAGGCCGGATCGTCGGGCTTGCGCTTCGCCAGCGGCGACAATGGCTGCGGATAGTCGATGATGAAATGCGGGCTGATCACCTTGGGCCGCACATACTCCTTGAACAGCTCATCGACCAGCTTGGCCCAGGTTGGCTTGCGATCGACCTGGAGCTTTTGCGCCTTGATCTCGGCGACCAGGCTCTCCAGCGTCGTGGTCGCGGCGATGTCGATGCCGGTCTGCTCCAGAATCGCGTCGCGCATCGTGACGCGCGGCCACGGCGGCGTGACATCGACCGTCTGCCCGGCGAATGTCAGCGCGGTGCTGCCGGTGATCTCGCGCGCGGCATACGCGATCAGCTCCTCGGTCAGCGCCATCATGTCGTTATAATCGCCGTAGGCCTGATAGCACTCCAGGATCGTAAACTCCGGGTTGTGGAAGCGATCGACGCCCTCGTTGCGAAACGCCTTGCCGATCTCATAGACACGATCGAAGCCGCCGACGATCAGCCGCTTGAGATACAGCTCCGGCGCAATCCGCAGATACAGGTCTTGATGCAGTTGATTATGATGCGTCGTAAACGGACGCGCCGCCGCGCCGCCGTAGATCGGCTGCAAGACCGGCGTTTCCACCTCCAAAAAGCCGCGCTCGTCCAGAAAGCGCCGGATCGATGAGATCAGCCTGGCCCGTACGCGAAACGTCTCGCGCACGTCCTCGTTGACGATCAGATCGACGTAGCGCTGGCGCAGCCGGGTTTCAACATCGCTCAGGCCCGCGTGCTTTTCCGGCAGCGGATTCAGCGCTTTCGTCAGCATGCGCCACTGCTGCACAAAGATGCTCGGCTCGCCCGTCTTGGTGCGAAACGCATAGCCGCGCACGCCGATAATATCGCCCAGATCGGTCGTATCGGCAAAGAGCTTATAGTCATCCGCCCCCAGGTCCTTTTTGCTAAGAAAGATCTGGATACGCCCCTGATCGTCGGCGATATGCGCGAACGACGAGCCGCCCATGACGCGCCGGAGCATGACCCGGCCAGCCAGCGCGACCGGCTCCTGCGTCTCGGCCAGTCTGTCAAAATCGGCGAGAACCTGCCGCGTCGTGTACGTTCGCTCGACTCGCGGAGGGAACGGATCCACGCCCGCAGCGCGCAGCCGCTCAAGCTTATTCAGCCGCGTCTGCTGTAAATCGTTCAACTCCATAGCTACTCCAACTGCCAAGGTCTGCGCTGTCGGATAAAAGAAAAAGAACAAAGGTTGTAGCTCATCGCCAGCCTTTGTTCTCTTTCAAAATGCTCTATTCCGGCGCAGCTACTTAATCTTCACAATCGTTAATTTATACGCCCCACCAGGGGTTTCAACGGTCACTTTTTGGCGCGCATGTTTCCCAAGCAACGCCTTACCCACCGGCGATTCGTTGCTGATCTTGCCCATAGCAGGTTTCGCTTCGGATGAGCCAACAATCGTGTAGGTGATTTCTTCACCATCTTCCTCACGCACTGTCACCGTCGAGCCGATCCGAACTTCTTTGCTGCCATTGCTGTCTTCAATAAGCTGAGCATTATTCAGCATGTAATTTAGCTCGCGGATGCGGCCTTCATTAAATGCTTGTTCGTTCTTCGCGGCTTCGTACTCGGCGTTTTCCGAAAGATCGCCCAGGTCTTTCGCCTGTTTGATACGTTCAGCGATTTCAGGCCGCCTGACTTCAATCAGGTTTTTCAACTCTTCCTGAAGCTTGGCATAGCCTTCACGTGTGAGATACACGGGCTTTTCGGTCATGAGTTATCCTCGGTGGGGAAAATTGAAAAACTGAGAGCCGTAACCCCCAGTTGGACTCTGCTGCACTGCCCCCAGATGTGCGCACAAACGGCAGGGGATGCCTGCCGTGTTGCTATTATACGGCATCGATCTCGGTTTGTCCACTAGTTAAACGGTCCATGTGTGGGCGAGTCTGACGGGCTAGGTTGCCGCTGGCGCTCCCTCATCCTCCGGCAGCGGCGGCGGATTAAGGATGCCCTGGATCGTGGTCCAGAGCGGGCTTTGCATCATGCGTACCTGATCGAAGCGCCCAAGATACGACTCTTCCGCCAGTGATCGGTGCAGTTGCGCCAGCCGATCGCGGCCCTGAGCGGCGTCGCGAAACGCCTGGTGCCGCAGCAGCAGCGAGATCTCGTTGCTGGGCGAGATGCGCCGATGATAGACCCGGTGCGGCACGCGCACCTCAAGGCCGAGCATGTCGCAGCGCCGGATCAGCTCCTCGTCGATCTTGATGCGATAGTCCAGCCCCGGATAGGACTTTTGCCCGTAGATGTCGCGGTAGTACGCCGACGGCATGCGCGCGATATAGCTCAGCATATCGTCGATCCGCTCGCGGTGGCGCTCGTTGGGAATGCCCAGGTAATCCCAGACCACAAAGTCCGCGCCCGTCGCGGCGATTTTGTTGAGCGTGCGCGACAGGTGGTTGGTCGAGTCGGTGACGTAGGGCACGATCGGCAGGAGCGCAAAGCCCACCGGAATCCCCGCCCGATGGAGCATCTGCGCCGCGTCCAGCCGCAGCGTCGGCGAGGGCGCGCGGCCTTCCAGCTTCTCGCTCAGCGCGTGGTCGGCGGTCGGCAGCGTAAAGATCACCACGCACATCGCCCGCTCGTGGATCACTTCGAGCAGGCGCAGATCGTCGAGCACCTGCGGGCTTTTCGTGAGGATCACCGTGGGCTGACCAAGCTGTGCCAGCACTTGAAGCGTCTGGCGCGTCAGGCGATGCTCGCGCTCCGCTGGCTGATACGGATCGCTGAGGATCAGCCCCACCACATCGCCCGGATCGACCTCTTCCAGCTCGCGGTCGAGACGCGCGGGCACGTCCATGTAGGCATGCACGGCCTCGCCGAGCGGGCGGATCGAGCTGATCGCCAGATCGCAGTACTGGCAGGCAAACTCACAGCCGCCATAGGTGCCGAGCAGGTAGTTGGACAAGAAGAGCTCGTTTGCCATCGGGCGACGCTGGCTCAGCGCCGCGCCGGGCAGCCGCTCCTCAACATAGGTTGTCATAGCCGCTCCGTCCTTGTTTTGGAGAGCAGATCCAGCATCGCGCCGTGGATCGCGCCGTTGGTCGCGACCATGTCCGGCGTCCACGGGCTGTACGCGCCGCCGGTTGTAGCGCTGATCGTGCCGCCCGCCATCCGCACGATCAGCGCGCCCGCCGCGCTATCCCACGGGCTGAGATACAGCTCCCAGTATCCGTCGCTACGGCCTGCCGCAACCGAGCACAGATCGAGCGCCGCCGAGCCCATGCAGCGGATGCTCTGGCACTCCATCATGAGCGCCTGCATCTCCGGCAGATTGGTAGGCCCGCCCGACCAGCGATCGTAGGCAAAGCCGGTCGAAAGCTGGGCATGGCGCAGCGAAGCGACGGACGATACGCGGATAGGCTGGCCGTCGAGCAGCGCCGCGCCGTCGGCGGTGGCCGTGAAGCACTCGTCGTGAGTGGGATCGTAGACCACGCCAAGTTGAAGCACGCCATCGACCATCAGCGCGATCGACACGGCGAAAAACGGCACGCCGTGGGCGTAGTTATTGGTGCCGTCGAGCGGATCGACCAGCCAGACGTAGCGCGAGTGCTGCTCGCGTCCGCCGCCCTCCTCGGTGACGATCTGATGATCGGGAAAGCGCTCGGCGATGCGCGCGACGATCAGCCGCTCGCTCTCCAGGTCCATATCCGTGACCAGCTCGGTTCGATTCTTATAATCCAGGCGGCGCTGGCCGCGAAAGCCGGAGCGCAGGATCGCGCCGGCCTCACGGGCGACCGCAGTTGTAAATTCAAGCATGAGATCTATCGGTCTATTTCAAAGGATCGCTTTGTCTACGCAGGCATTGTACCAGCAAACGGGCATCACACCGATCACGCGCGATTTGCACATTTAGGCTACATTGAGCGATACTATAGCGCTCCCCCGGCACGACTCTTGGCATTGTTTCAAGGCCTGCGTTACCCGGAGCATTCAGGCTGAGGAACTTTTCGATCAAAAGTCGCGTCTTTGAATCAATCGACACACTCCAAGGAGGACAACATGCGCAAACTAGCCATTGGCTTGCTTCTGCTCTCACTCACTGCGTGCGGCGCGGCAGGCCCATCCACCGGCAGCGACTCGACCGGATCGGCTCCGGCCTCGACGATGCCCTCACCTTCTGCATCGGCTGCATCCGGCGACAGCTCGGTATCCGGCAGCCCCGGAACCGACCTGATGGGCAGCCTGGGAGAGCTGGAAAAGAACGTGATCACCGCTCTATCGACTGAAATCAACAAGCCCGCAGATAGTCTCACACTTCAGAACAAAGAAGAGGTTGAGTGGTCGAATGGCGCGCTGGGCTGCCCCAAGCCGGATATGATGTACACCGAAATGATTGTGCCGGGCTACAAGCTGACCTACAGCGACGGCACGCAGACCTACGAGGTGCATACCGACCGCACCGGCCAGCAGGCGATCTGGTGCGACAAGGGCGATCCCAAGCCGCTCGGCGGGTAGCGCGACGACAGGCCGCGTTTGGGGAAGCTCCAACAATTCCTCTCTCGTGCAACATCGCGGACGCTGTTTCGCCCACATGCGTCTTGATCCGGCACAAGCGCCGGAACGGTTATTGATGGACTGGAAGCAACTGCTTCCAGTTCTTTTGTTTCAGGAGCACAACGATGAGCCAGCATAATCAGCCGGTTGTGGTACTCGCCCGGCAGCAGCTTGCGGACACACTCGGCTGCGACGCACAGGCGGTTCAGATCGTCGACGTGGAAGAGATGGAGTGGAGCGATAGCTCGCTTGGCTGTCCGCAGCCGGGCATGATGTACATGCAGGTGATCACGCCGGGCTACCGCGTGACGCTGGAGCACAGCGGCCAGCGCTACATCTTCCACACCGATCTCGCGCATCGGGCGATCCGCTGCGATCCATCGGGGCGGCGTGCCTCCGACATGGTCCGCTAAGGCTTTGCAGAGTAACGCAGTACGCGGGACGAGCCTTCGGCAGAGCGGCAGCGCGCATCCTGGCGACTCAGCCTCCCAGGATGCGGCTCGTTCCTGCTATGCGCGATTCTGCGCCTCGGAGAACGCCAGCACATAGCCGTTGCAATCCTTGAAGGCAAATTCCTCGGTGCCGTAGAACGTCGTATGCCGCTCGGCGACGATCTCGACCTGATCCTTGAGCTGTCGGTACAGCTCGTCCAGGCCCTCCACCTCGATATAGAACGTCTGCGACGCGCCGATCGGCGCATCTGCCAGCGCTGGCACCTCCCCGCCCAGGCTGGCGCGCGCCTGGAACATCAACTGCACGCCGTCGCGCTGGACCATTGCCCAATCGAACTGGCCGGTTTCCGGCACGCTTGCCAGGCGCTCGAAGCCAAGGAGCCGCGTGTAAAATTCGAGCGTCCGGTTGACATCCTCGACCATCAGATTGGGCGTAAGCTTGTTCAACGTCGCCATCTTCGCACCTCATTCCTGTATGAACCATCCAAGGCAGGTCGTTTCCAAAGGATGGAGCAGTTCCAGGGTTCTCCCCCGAACGGCCTTACGGCAATCTACAGCTCAAAGCCAATCGCGCGCAGCAGCGCCAGCGCGATGATCGCATGTCCGGCGCTGTTAGGATGAATCTGATCATCTGCCCAATCTTCGGGCGTGCTGTGGGCCAGCGCCGCGTCGAAAGCAGCCTGCGTGCGCACCAGCACGGCGGCGTACTGGTCGGCGAGACGGCCAACGACCTCGCCATAGCCATCCATCTGGCGGCGCATCGGCACGCTGCGGTCAGCCTCGATCATGTACGGCTCCATCAGGATCAGCCGCGCGCCGGTTGCCGCCCGTGTGCGATCGAGCAGATCGCGGAGGATCGCCTCGTACTCCGGCAGCGGCACCGCCTCGTGAGGATGCAGGCCAAACGAGCGCCACACATCGTTGATCCCGATCATCAGCACCAGCCAGTCGGGACGCTCGGCCAGCACATCGCGCTCCCAGCGATCGGCGAGATGGCGTGTCGTATCGCCCCCCACGCCGTGATTGACGAAGCGCAGCGCCAGATCGGGATAGCGCGCCAGCAGCAGGCTGCGCACCTGATTGACGTAGCCTGTGCCGTAGGGCGAGCCCACGCCGCGCCGCCCGGCGTCGGTGATGCTGTCGCCGATAAAGACGATCTTCTGATGTTGTTGGAAGAGCAAGCTACCACCTTCCTGCTAATGCACGGTTATGCGCCGAGCGCCGCTGCCAGCTTGGGCAGCGATACATCGTTGCGATACGAGATCGAGCGATGATCGTCGTCGAACTCCTGGTGCTCAAAGGCTACTCCCGCCGCCTTCAGCCGCCGGGCAAGAATCCGCGCGCCGTAGTGCAAATTGTACTCATCGCGCGTGCCACAGTCGAAGAAGAGCAGCCTGAGCTGGCGCAGATTGTCGGCGTAGCGCGCGACCAGCTCGACCGGATCGTGCTCCAGCCAGCGCGCCCACACGTCGGGCCGTAGCTCGCCGGTATAGAGATCGATCGGGAAATCGATCGGCAGACCGGGGGCTTCGGGATTGGGCGAGTAGCAGGCGGCCATCGCCAGCACATTCAGCGCGCCGATGTCGGAGCCGCTTTTCTTGGCCTTGGCGAAAAACTCATCCAGAAATGCCTGCGGATCGTAACTGTTGCGGGCGATGCGGTTGAGAAACTTGGGCAGATCGGGCTTATAGACCAGCTCGAAGTACATATCGCCGCTGTGACACGCGACCGCGCCGAAGACATCGGGGCGGCGCATCCCGTGGATCAGCGCGCCGTAGCCGCCGCTGCTCTTGCCCATCACGCCGCGATGCTGCGGACCCGGCAGCGTGCGGTAGCGCGCGTCCACAAGCGGCACCAGCTCATCCAGCAGATGATCGGCGTAGCGCCCGGTGGCGGCGGAGTTGAGATACTGCGAGCCGCCGTAGCGCGTCGCACAATCGGGCAGCGCCATGATCATCTCGCCCATGCCCCTGGCGATGAGCAGATCGAGCTGCTGCTGAATCGTCGGCGTCCACAGATTATCGTTGAGCAACATCTGGCCCCGCCCGGTAAACCCGGCCAGCATCCAGACCACGGGATAGCGCCGATCGGGCGCTGTGTCGTAGCTGGGCGGCAGATAGATCGGCAGCGTGCGGACGTGCGGATCGCCGAGCGGGTTGTCGGCAAGCGCATCGCTGCTGATCGTCTCGAACACAATCCGGCTGGTCATGCTCACACCTCGCTTTGAACCAGGCCGATTGTAGCAGAAAGCGCCCAATCGCGGACAGCCAGCCGCGACACCGAGCGATGCGATCGTCCGAGCAGCGCTCATGCACGATACGAGCGAGCAAAACTGCCGATTGACGACGCCTGCGACGAATGGTACACTGCCTACCAATCGAATAAAACCTCATCCAGAGGGGCGGAGGGACCGGCCCGACGAAGCCCCGGCAACCCGGAACGATAGAATCTCTGTCGTTGAGTGGGTGCCAATTCCGGCAGACCTGGTCTGGCAGATGAGGAGGTGCTGGATGCCTCTCACGAGCGTGAGAGGTTTTTTAGTGCAGCTAGTGCGCTATCAAGGAACAGTGTTACCTGTGCTTGATCGATCCTTAGACAGGGCAAGCGTTGGGGGCACCCATCCCGGCCTGACGGCGCGCCACGAGGCTATGAGCACTACCTGGACGTTCACGGAGCCACAGGCGACCGTCGCGATTACCAGCCAGCGCGTGATCCGCGACGGCGCGCCGATCCTGTTCGCGACTCATGCGATCGAAGATGGGACCTGGCTGTTTCTCGACGCGCGGCTGATCGATGCCGAGGATGAAATCACCGTCGAGCTTGGCACGCTCGCGCGGCACGATCCGACGATTCTGGACCTGGCGCGGCTGCCGCTGGGCTGGCACGCCCGCCGCCGCTCCGTGGCAGAGCCGTGGATCAGCTATCCGGGCTGCGGCTCGTAGCATCGAAGCCGATAGGCTGAACTATTCGCAACACAGCGAACATCAAGAGGACCAAGCATGACACATACACGGACATCGCCATATCTCGAAGCGCTGCGCCAGCGGGTGCTGGTCTACGATGGCGCGATGGGCACCAGTCTCGATCTGTATCCGCTGACGGCGGAGGACTTCGGCGGCGAGCGCTACAACGGCGCGCGCGACTACCTGGCATGGACGCGGCCCGACATCATTCGCCAGATTCACACCTCGTTCATGGAGGCGGGCTGTGACGTGCTCGAAACCAACACGTTCCAGTCTACCCGCATGCGCCTCGAAGAGTGGGGCCTGGCCGAGCAGACCCACGAGCTGAACGTCAACGCGGCGCGTCTGGCGCGCTCGGTGGCCGACGAGTACGCGGCCAAAGACGGGCGCAGGCGCTTCGTGGCCGGCTCGATCGGGCCGACCGGTAAGCTGCCCTCCTCGGATGATCCCGCGCTGTCGGATGTGACCTTCGGGCAGCTCTCGGATACCTTCTACGAGCAGGCGGTCGCGCTGATCGAAGGCGGCGTGGATGTGCTGCTGATCGAGACGAGCGTGGATATTCTGGAGGTCAAGGCCGCGCTGGACGGCATTCGTCGCGCCAAAGAGACGCTTGAGCGCCACGATGTGGCCGTGCAGGCGCAGGTCTTCCTCGATGTCTCAGGTCGCATGCTGCTCGGCACCGATATTCCGGCGATGATCGCCACGCTTGAGGCGATGAACGCGGATGTGATCGGCCTGAACTGCTCGACCGGCCCTGAGCATATGCGCGACGCGATCCGCTACCTGTGTCAGCACTCGCGGCTGCCGATCTCGTGCATTCCCAACGCCGGCCTGCCGATCGAAGTGAATGGCGAGACGGTCTTCCCGATGGAGCCGGAGCCGTTCGCCCGCATCCTGGGCGAGTTCGTCCGCGAGTACGGCGTGGCGGTCGTCGGCGGATGCTGCGGCACGCGACCAGCGCATATCGCCAGGCTGCGCGAGGTGGTGGGCCACGACACGCCGCCCAAGCAGCGCGAGATCGAGTACATGCCGAGCGTCTCGTCGGGCATTCGGGCCGTAGCGCTGGTGCAGGAGCCCGCGCCGCTGATGATCGGCGAGCGCGTCAACACGCTGGGATCGCGCAAGGTCAAGCGGCTGCTGCTCAACGACGACTACGATGGCGTGATGGAGGTTGCCCGCGAGCAGATGGACTCCGGATCGCATGTGCTCGATGTGTGCGTGGCGATGACCGAGCGCGGCGACGAGAAGGAGCAGATGGTCAGGCTGCTCAAGAAGCTGACGATGAACATCGAGCTGCCGCTGGTGATCGACACGACCGAGGCGGATGTGCTGGAGGCCGCGCTGCAAATGTACCCGGGCCGCGCGATCGTCAACTCCGTCTCGCTGGAAGGCGGTCGCGGCGAGAAGATCGACCGGGTGCTGCCGCTGGTGGCGCGCTACGGCGCGGCGACGGTGGCGATGACGATCGACGAGGAGAGCATGGCGCATACCGCCGAGAAGAAGTTGGCGATTGCCGAGCGTATCGCGCAGATCGCCAACGACGAGTTCGGCGTGCCCAGCGAGGCGCTGATCTTCGACGTGCTGACCTTCCCGATCACCACCGGCCAGGAGGAGCTGCGCCGCGCGGCGATCGAGACGATCGAGGGCATTCGGCTGGTCAAGGCGCAGATCCCCGGCTGCTTCACGACGCTGGGCGTCTCCAACCTGAGCTTCGGCGTCGCGCCGCACGCGCGCGGCGCGCTCAACTCGGTCTTTCTGTATCATGCGGTCAAAGCCGGCCTCGACTCGGCGATCATCAATCCGGCGCACGTCACGCCCTACGCCGACATTCCGGCGGAGCAGCGCAAGGTCTGCGAAGATCTGATCTTCAATAGCGACGACCAGGCGCTGGCGCGCTTCATCCAGTTCTATGAGGAAAATCAGGCGGCGGAGCAGGACGAAAAGGCCGATCCGACCGAGGGCCTGACCGTCGATCAGCGCATCCACTGGAAGATCGTCCATCGCAAGAAAGAGGCGATCGACAGCGACATCGACGCGACGCTTCAGACGCGCATGGAGACGGGCCTGCCGCGTGGCGATGCGGCGGTGGCGATCCTCAACGACGTGCTGCTGCCAGCGATGAAAGAGGTCGGCGATAAGTTCGGCGCGGGCGAGCTGATCCTGCCGTTCGTGCTTCAGTCGGCGGAGGTGATGAAGAAGGCCGTCGCGCATCTTGAGCAGTATCTCGATAAGCAGCAGGGCACGACCAAAGGCAAGGTTGTGCTGGCGACGGTCTACGGCGACGTTCACGACATCGGCAAGAACCTGGTCAACACGATCCTGTCGAACAACGGCTATACGGTCTATGACCTGGGCAAGCAGGTGCCGCTCAACACGATCATCGAGAAGGCGATCGAGGTCGACGCCGACGCGATCGGCCTGAGCGCGCTGCTGGTCAGCACCTCGAAGCAGATGCCGCTGTGCGTGCAGGAATTGCACCGGCGCGGCCTGAACTTCCCGGTGATCGTCGGCGGCGCTGCGATCAACCGCCAGTACGGCCAGCGCATCCTGTTCGTCGGCGATGAGGAGCCATACGATTCGGGCGTTTTCTACTGCAAGGATGCGTTCGAGGGCCTCGAAACCGTCGATAAGCTGGTCGATCCCAATCGCCGCGAGACGTTCGTCCACCAGACGATCGCCGCGGCGACCCAGGCGCTGCGCGAGCCGGAGCGAGGCCGCACGGTGCTCGAAAAGCTCGGCAAAGAAAAGAACGTCGCCAAGATCCGCTCCAATGTCCGCGCCGACATCGACATTCCGACGCCGCCCTTCTGGGGCGCGCAGGCGACGACGCGCATTCGGCTGGAGGATGTCTGGCAGCACATGGATCTTAACACGCTCTTCCGGCTCCAGTGGGGCGCGAAGAACGCTAAGGGCGACGAGTACCGGCGGCTGCTTGACAGCGAGTTCATGCCCCGGCTGCGCGAGCTACAGCGCGATGCTCAGGAGCGCGGCTGGCTCAAGCCCGCCGTGACCTACGGCTTCTTCCCGGTGCAATCCGACGGCAACGATCTGATCATCTATGATCCGGCGCTGTGGGCACAGGCCAAGGGCACGCTCAAGCCGGAGTTTCTGCGTGAGCTACAGCGCTTTGCCTTTCCGCGACAGCCGGAGCGCGAGCGGCTGTGCCTGGCCGATTACTTCGCCAGCGTCGAGAGCGGGCGGGTCGATGTGGCGGCCTTCCAGGTGGTGACAATGGGCCAGGTTGCGACCGAGTACGTGGACGCGCTCCAGGCTGCGGGCGACTACAGCCGCTCGTACTTCGTGCATGGCCTGGGTGTTACTGCTGCCGAGGGCCTGGCCGAGTACACCAATCAGGTCATCCGCAAGGGCCTGGGCCTGAGCGACGATCCCAAGCGCGGCAAGCGCTACTCCTGGGGCTATCCCGCGATCCCGGATCTGGAGCAGCACGCGCAGGTCTGGCAGCTTCTCCCGGCTGAGACGATCGGCGCGACGCTGACCGAGTCGTTCCAGATCGTGCCGGAGCAGAGCACCGCCGCGATCGTGGTGCATCATCCGCAGGCGACGTACTTCTCGATCGGCGGCGGTATCCGTGAGCGGGCCGAGCAGGACGTAGCGCAGGCGTTGGGATAAGACCATATCGGGTTGTTATCACCGTACGATCCAGGGCACGCATGCCCAGAGGGCACCCGCGTGCCCCAACCCTTCGTCCTTGGTGGTCATGGCGCGTTGGATTCGGGGCGTATTGCATACGCCCCGACGGTGGTATTGCTGCGTTGTCGGGGTGCGGGCGATCCGATCTCTAAGGCCGTGGATTATTCTCATATATTCGCGAAATGGAGATCAAGGGTTGTAGCGGCTGTGTATGGCGGCGCCGGCTACCGCTCGACCAGCTTGCCCACCAGCTCGGCCAGCACCAGCGCCGTCGCGCCCCAGACCTTATACTCGCCCACCTGAAAGAACGGCACATGCATCCGCACGCCGTTGCGCTCCCACTCCTCGGCGCGGATGATCGTGGGATCGATGAGCGTGCGCAGCGGCACCTCGATCAGCTCGGCGACCTCGCTGGTGGCGGGCGTGAACTCCGGACGCAGATCGGACCAGCCGACGAAGGGCGTGATCTGGAAGTTGCTGACCGGAATCCAGACCGTCGTGAGCGTACTCCACAGCGTCACCGCCGCCGGAGTGATCGCCAGCTCCTCCCACGCCTCACGTAGTGCCGTCCGCCGCAGCTCGCGATCGTCCTCATCGAAGCGCCCGCCCGGCAGCGACACCTCGCCGGAGTGTTTGCGCAGCGCTGCGTTGCGCACCGTCAGCGGCAGGCAGATCTCGCCGTCGTGCGGGTAGAGCAGCGCCAGCACCGCGCCCTGATGTGGCGTGGGCGCGCCCGGCGGCGGCGCGATCGGACGCGCCGCGCCGCCATCGACAAAATGTAGCATCAGCCGATCGCGCAGCCAGAGGCCATCGCTAGCCGGATCGGTCAGCCGCTGCTTGAGCGTCTGTAGATCGAGTGCCATAGAAGTTTCGAGTTCCAAGTTCCAAGTTCCAAGTTTCCGGCTCTTGGTGCGTCCGTCGCCCATGCGGGTGCCCTCTGGGCATGGCACCCGGTTTGATCCCTTAATCCCTTGTTCTTCGCTTGATTCTTGGTTCTTGGTTCTTTGCGCCTCACGTCCTCCGAATCTCAACCCGCGCGATCCTCGGCCCCTGCATTTCGAGCACCGTCAGCACGATCCCATCGTAATGGATGGTTTCGCCCTCGTTCGGCAGACGGCCCAGGCAGTTCAGGATAAATCCGGCGATCGTCTCGTAATCGCCGCTTGGGATCTGAAGCTCAAGCTCATGGTTGACATCGTCGATGTGCGTGCTGCCCTCGACCACCGCGCGCTGCTCGTCGATCGGACGAATATCGTCGGGATTGGTATCCAGCTCGTCGTCCAGCTCGCCGACGATCTCCTCGACCAGATCTTCCTGCGTCACGATACCGGCCATCCCGCCGTACTCGTCGATCAGCACCGCCATGCGCTGCCGATCCCCCTGCATCTCGTGCATCAGATCGCTGACGCGCTTCGTGTCGGGGCGGAAGAACGCGGGCCGGATCAACGGCTGGATCGGCTGATCGAAGGAGATGCTGCCGTCGCCGAGCGCAACCAGCAGATCCTTAGCCGAGATAATCCCGCGC
This sequence comes from Herpetosiphonaceae bacterium, assembly GCA_036374795.1. Taxonomy (NCBI): domain Bacteria; kingdom Bacillati; phylum Chloroflexota; class Chloroflexia; order Herpetosiphonales; family Herpetosiphonaceae; species Herpetosiphonaceae bacterium. The sequence continues at coordinate 23,562 of DASUTC010000003.1, read as the reverse complement.
ACATCGTCGATGCCGCCTGAGCCGAGCACCGGAAAGCGCGTGTGGCCGGTTTCGCTGAACATCTGAAGAAACTCACGCACCGTCGCATCGTCGTCGATGGTTCGCACATCGGTGCGTGGAATCATCACCTGATACGCCGCCCGCGAGCCGAAGTCGAAGACATTGATCAGCAACTCCTGCTCTTCCTGGGCAATCTCACCGCCCTTGCCGCTGGCCTGCACCATCATCCGCAGCTCCTCCAGCGTCGGCGGGCCGTGGTGGCCGGTCTGGCCGCGCACGCCGAAGAGCCGCAGCACCAGATTGGTCAGCCAGTCGAGAAAGCGGATCAGCAGGGCAAACACATTGTTGAAGATCTGCAAAGGCCGCGCACAAAAGATCGCGACCTGCTCCGCGGACCGGATCGCAAAGACCTTGGGCGCTTGCTCGCCCAGCACGATATGCAGCGTCGTGACGATAAAGATCGCCACCGCAAAGCCGATCGTCGTGCTGATCGCCGTCGCATAGCCCGAAACCGCCGGGATCGGGCCGAGCAGCGCCTCAAGCGCATGCGCCACGGGCGGCTCGATCAACTGGGCAAAGGTATCCTCGCCCAGCCAGCCCAGCAGCAGGCTCGCCACCGTGATGCCGAGCTGCGACGCGGCGATATACCGATCGAGATGGTTTTGCATGTAGCGCGCCAGCTTCGCGCCGCCGCGTCCCTCTTCGGAGAGTTGATCCAGCCGCGAGGCTCGCGCCCCGACCAGCGCGAACTCTGCCGCAACGAAGAAGCCGTTCAAACCGACGAGCAGCAGAACGGCCATGATCCGAATAACCAGACTACCTGTTGAGTCTTCCATAACACCTTTACACTACGCGCAGCGCCGCACATGGCGGCTGCCGGCAGCTACTGAGACGGCGCGTTATGGACCTTACCCCGATAGCACCTCACGCGCCACGCGATGCCCTAGCTCCACCGCAAAATTTGTTCCGCGATCCCACGGATACACATGGCTCATGCTGGCAAAGAATAAACCATCCAGCGGCGTTCGCAGCGACGGCAGATTGCGCGAATGATTCACCGGCACGATCGGCTGCGCGTACGGCTCGCGGAATAGCCAGGTCTGCTTAACCCAGCTTTGATCGAAGCTGGGATTGGCAATCTTCAGCGTCGCCAGCCACTCTTGCTGCACTGCCTCCGCCGACATCGAGAAATAGCGATGCTCCACCGGCAGATAATCACCGCAGTAGATCAGCCGATCGCCGCCGTAGTGCTGCGGCGAGATCATATTTGTGTGCTCGACCAGCGCCAGAAAGGGCAGCACGCCTTCGGTTATGTTCAGCCAGTAGACGCCATTGGTCAAGAGCTGCCGCTTGAGCGCAGCGACCATCACCACCGCGCCGATCGACTTCAGCGCTTGCAGCTTCTCAGTATAAACGTCCGGCAGCATTGGCACAAGCCTGCTCAGCACCGGAGGCGACGACGCGACGATCACGCGGTCGAAGTGCTGCTCGGTGCCCTCCAGACAGACCTGCCAGCCGCCATCGGCCTGCGCCAGACGCTGGACCGGGCTGTTCAGCAGGATCGTGCCGCCACGCTGGCTGACAGACGCGGCCAGCGCGTCGGCAAAGGCTTGAAAGCCGCCCTTGAAGTAGCCCAGCTTGAACGAGCGCGATTTGGCCCGCGCCCAGATCCAGGCCGCGTTGATGTCGGGCGCGTACGGGCCGAACTTGCCGTCAAAGAGCGGCTTCCACAGCGCGGCGTAGGCCCGCTTCCCGGCCCAGCGGATCAGATGCCGCTCGGCGGTTTCGCGCTCCAGACGTTGCCAGTCGCCGCGCAGCTTCAGTTGCAGGCCGCTCACGCCAAACCGAATCCGGTCGATCAGCGGCAGATGTGGATACGCCAGCAGGCCCAGCGTCGTCACGGGATGCGCGCCGTGCTCAGGGCAGAAAAAGGCCGTCGTCTGCCTGTTGAAAAAGATCATCTCGCCCGCGCCGATCGCCTGGGCCAGCTCGATGATCGCCGCGTCGGTGCTGAAAATATGGTGGTAGAAGCGCTCAAGCGACCAGTCCCAGCCCTCGCCTTTGAAGCCGGAGGCCAGCCCTCCCACCTGCGGCGCGGCCTCGAAGACCGTCACCTGATGCCCCGCCTTGAGCAGATCGTACGCGGCGGTCAGACCTGCAAAGCCGCCGCCGATGATGCCAATCTTCATATTATTCGTTGCCTGTACTGCGCATTGTGTGTGCTACTCTGTCAAGATTGCGGGAGTGGTCGTCGGATCGTCGTGCGTCACCAGCTCCAGCTCACGCCAGCGCAGGCTCTCCTGAGCCATGAACACAAAGCCCAGCAGCGTGATCGGCAGCCACAGCGCGACATGCAGCACGATCGTATAGGCGGCGGCGATATTTGCGGGCTGCCCGAACGCCTTGAGGATCTCGATCCCCGGCTTATCGAACGTGCCCACGTAGCCGGGCGCCGAGGGTAGCGTCGTCGCCAGATTGACGACCGCCGTCATCAGCATCAGCACCATGAAATTGACGTTCAGCTCTGGAAATGCGTGCGCGATCACCCAGTACTTGCCCGTCTCCGTCAGCCAGATAGCGACCGATGTCAGCAGGATCATCACCACTTCGCGCGGGGAGCGCAGCGCGTGGAGGCCGATCAGAAACTTACTCGCCAGCGCCGTTGCGCCGGGCCGAATACGCAGCGGCAGCAGCGCGTTGATCAGCCGCGCCGCCAAGGCATCCGTCCGATCGGGCTGCGCCGCAAGCAGCAAGAAGACGATCAGCACCACAAAGAAGAGCAGACTAAAGCCGATCACAATCCGCTGGTAGATCGGCGGCAGCGGCGCGAACGGCAGCGCGAAAAAGACGAACGCGCACATCACCAGCCCATCGAAGAGCCGCTCCAGGGCCACCGTCGCCAGCGAGGCCGAGACGCTCACGCCTTCTTTCTTCTTCAGCACATACGACCGAATCACCTCGCCCGCTCGCGCCGGATAGACATTGTTGCCCATATAGCCGATCACGACCACCGGAAACAGCCGCGCGACGCTCACCGGCTTCATGTGCCGCAGCATATAGTGCCAGCGCCAGGTGCGCGCCCAGACAGCGCCGAAATAGACCACGACCGCTGGCAGCAGCCACTCGTAGCGCGCGCCGCGCAGCGCCGAATAAAACGCGCTCCACTCCAACCCTCGCGCCGTCAGCCATACAAATAGGGCGCTCACCAACACCCCGAACCAGAATTTCCACGAGCGCAACGCGCAACCCTCTTTCACAAATATGGCAGCGCTACCCGGAGGGTACCCACGCTGCCATGCGGATCATAACGATGCCTACGGCTTTTGTCAATCAGATACTTGATAAATCAGAACGTTCGTGCTAAAATACAACCAGACGTAACGAGTACAAACAGGAGTCCGAGTATGCATCGTAAGAATATTATGTACAGCCGCAACACACAAGACTTTGCAATCTATCTGGACGGCGTACTTGTGGGCTATGCTCGCTCGTATCTTGAGGCGGAGGCAGTGCTGGATCAGTTGATGATGGAGCTGCTGCGCGCGGGCTACGGGCAGCGGGTCGCATAGCGGGGCACCGCGCGGCAAGCCATACCAGCCACACCGATGCTGCGCGGTGTCGCGCCACCTCACGGCCCGGCACTACGACATTTCGCGTTCAAAGTTTTGAGTTTCGAGTTTCGAGTTCTTTGAACTTGGCTCTTGGCTCTCCCGCCAATCGCCGCCCAGCGTGTACCCCACGACCGGAGGGCACCCGCCTTGCCGGGCGTTTAGGCTGGCCTCCGTCTTCGCGGCGCAGGCCAGGGGAATTGGGTGCTCGGTGCGCCGCTTGCTCCCTTTGGTCCCTTGTGCGCCTGTTCTTTGTTCTCTACCCATCCTCACATTTTCGCGCCACCCAGATCAACTCCTGGCCTGCCTTGCCATAGGGCTGCCGGTTGAACGAGCCATACAGCGCCGCCACCTCAAAGCCGCAGCGCGCCAGCAGATGCTCGAACTCCCAGCGAAAGATATAGCGCATCTGCAAATGACGATACAGCCGCCCAACCACACGCCCGCGCGCATCAACCTCATCATAGATAAAATACTGGTCGATCCGCTGTAAATGCTGGGTATACTGCACGGTTGCCCACTCCACCAGCAGATTCCCGCTGCGCGGTTCCACAAACGTCTCGCCAGTGGTATGCAGCGCCCCGCCGATCGGCCCGCTGTGGCTGACGATATATTCGAGCGACGGATCGAAGAAATTGAGCGCCAGTGTACCGCCGGGCCGCAGATGCCGCCGAATATTGTTGAGCGCCACAAGCTGATCGCTGACCTGCATAAGGTGCAGAAAAGCGCGAAACGGAATGTAGATCAGCGCAAACTGCGTATCGAGCTTGAACGAGCGCATATCGCCCTCGCCGAGCGTCACGCGCGCGCGCACCTCGTCGGGAAGCGCCGCCACCTTGCGCCGCGCACGGCTGATCATCGGCTTGGCAACATCCAGGCCCGTCACGGTCGCCCCGGCCTCGGCTACCGGAATCAGCACCCGCCCCGTGCCGCAGCCAAGCTCCAGACACGGCCCATCCGCCTGGCGCGTCTCCTCGACGTAGAACGCAATATCATCGGTATAATCGGCATACACAACATCGTACAGCTCGGCGTCGAGCGCATAGTTATCGCGCATAGAGTCTCCTGGCTACATAGTTGCAGTATAATCCAGGTAGGACGGATCGTTAGCGATCTGGAGGTGGATATGAAACAGAGTGCAAAGTTGCCGCTCCATAAAGTTGTGCCGCTGTTCACGCTGCCCGACAAATACGGGCAGCCGCACAATCTCGCCAAACAGCGCGGGCGCGAACATCTGCTCCTGCTGATCTTCCGCAGTGGCGTTGATGCGCAGCAGTATCTTCAGCATCTAGCACGACACGCGGAAGATTGGCGTCAGCTACCGGCGCGGGGTATCGTCGTGGTCGGCAGCGAGGATGCGGCGGGCACGCTCGGCTCGTTGCCGTTCACGATCCTGATCGACAGCGCCAACAAGGTGTACGAGCGATTCCTTCCTGAGACGGCCCAGGCTGGCATCTTCGCGCTGGATCGCTACGCCGATCTGTACCAGCAGTGGCTTGTCGCCGCCATGGACGAGCTGCCGACTCCCGTCGATGTGAGCGGCTGGATGCAGGCTATCGCGATGCAGTGTAATATTTAGCGTGCCGTCAGGCCAGGCTGTGGGATGCTCCCAACGAGCTTAAATCTTTTCAGGGTCGGAGCAGAGCACTGTCTACAAGCCTCTTTGAACTTGCACCAGGATAGGACCGACACGATCCATGCACTGTGTAGCACAACGGCTGTGCGGCTGGCGCGCAGCCGATTCTTTCAGCATACGATAAGGCTCCTATGCGACTTTATAACACGCTAAGTCGCCGCGTGGAGGAAGCAGAGTTTCCCAGCGGCGTGGTCAAAATGTACGTCTGCGGTATCACACCATACGAAACCAGCCACCTGGGCCATGCGCGCGTGGGCGTCGTCTATGATACGCTGCGACGCTACCTCGAACATCAGGGCCTTCGCGTCCGCTACGTGCAAAACGTGACCGACATCGACGAGCCGCTGTTTGAGCGAGCCCGGCGCGACGGCGTGCGCTGGCAGGATCTCGGCGAGCAGCAGACCGAGCGCTACCTCAGAGCGTTGCAGCGGCTCAACATCGAAAAGCCGGAGTTCTACGTGCGGGCTACCAGCGTTATTCCAGAGATGATCTCGGTCATCACCAGGCTGATCGAGCAGGGCCACGCCTACGTGCGCAACGGCAGCGTCTACTACCATGCCGCATCGCATGAGAACTTCGGCGCAATCGCCCACGCCGATTACCAGACGATGCTGGCGATGGCGAATGAGATGGGCAACAACCCCGACGATCCCAACAAGCTCGATCCGCTGGATTTCGTGCTCTGGCAGCCTTCAAAAGAGGACGAGCCCGCCTGGGAGAGCCCGTGGGGGCCAGGACGCCCCGGCTGGCATATCGAATGCTCAACCATGGCAACCGAGTACCTGGGCTCGCAGATCGATATTCATGGCGGCGGCACGGATCTGATCTTCCCGCATCATGCCTGCGAGATCGCGCAGGCAGAGCCGGTGACGGGCGTGACGCCGTTCGTGCGCTACTGGATGCATACCGGCATGGTGTCCCTCAGCGGCACGAAAATGTCCAAATCGCTGGGCAACATGGTCTTTGTCGACGAGGTGCTGACGAGCTACTCGCCGCCTGCGCTACGTCTGGCGATCTTGAGCTATCCCTATGGCGCGGAGTTCGAGTATGCCGATCAGGCGGTCGCGCGCGCCGAGGAGATCGTCACGACGCTGCGGGAGGCGCTGGCAGCCACCGGCGCGGATCGCGGCTATGTGCTCGACGGCGAGCAGGACCGCGCGCGATTCCTTGCCGCGCTGGCCGACAACTTCGATACCCCCACCGCCATCGTCGTCCTGTCGGATCTGGCAGCCGCAGTTATTACCGCAGCGCAGGCCCAACAGGATGTGCGCCCAGCCCAGCGTGTCTTGCACGACATGGCAAACGTTCTTGGAGCGCAACTTTGGCCTGTTTAAGAGAACTATAGAAACCTAGCCCTAAAGTACCATTTCGCGACTCGCCGGGGCTAGCCAGATACGCTACTCTATAAATCACCAAGAATGCCTAACAAAGTTTATACCTTTGCACAGCATCATCCGATTAGGCATTACAATATCTCACCCTAAACAGAGTACCGTCATCTGTATTTGCGTCCATTTGTCCAGCTACCGGAGGCTTTCGTGTTGAAGGCAATCTCTCAGGGTGGCGTGTCCTTGCCCGACACAGCTACGCTCGAACAGGCCCTGCTGACCATCCCTGGAGTCCGTGGTGCTCGTATCTTTTTGAGCGATGATGGCATTGGCGAGATCCATGTTGCAGCCTCGTCGCGTCGCTCGCCTAAAAAGATCGTTCGCGACATAGAGAGCTTGTTGATCGTGCGCTACGCCTATCGGATCGACTACCGGCGGATTAGCCTGGTTCAAACAGGGGATACTACTGCGTCGGAGCGCATTGTGCTCGGACGAGTTGAGCAGATTCAGCAGATCGATGGCATGTTTGTCGAGGTAGAGCTGATCAACGGCGAGCAGAAGTATCGAGCACACTACCCGATCGAGCAGAGCATTGCACATGCGGCTAGCACAGCGGCAATTGCTGCGATCAATATGCTCTTCGTTCCTCACGCGCCGTTTAGCCTCGGTGGTGTACAATCGGCAGAGTTTGGATCGCGTGAGGTTATCACGGTCTATGTCACCTGTCAGGACATCGATGTCGAACACCTGCTTGGCACAGCATTCGTGCGGAGCAGCGTTGCCGAGGCGGCGGCGCGCTCCGTTCTGGCAGCTACTAACCGACGGTTAGCTGGCTGGTTATCAAATCAGCGTCATAGCCCAGTTGCAGAACTGACGACGGCATGATATGCTGAAAGGTGAAGATGAGCACTCTCTCGGCCCGCCTAAATCTCAGGCAGAGCGGAAACTCCATTGGTAAATCAGGTAAATGAGCGGAGCGGATGAGTACTACGGCAGTATTCATCACGATTACTAAAGAGGCAGACACGTATGCGCTGGGACGTAGCACAGGGCAAGTCCGAAATCGCTCGGTGGAACTAAGATAACCTAGAGGAGTGCTCATCCTCGCTCTCCCCTTGATGCCCGATAAGGGACCTACAACATGCATTCTTTACCTACTCCGCTGAGACGTTATTTATATCTCATCTATGGCTGTGCGCTTACCATCCTTGCTATCAGCTTTTACACCACAATTTACTTCCCCGATGAAAATGATAGATCTAATAAAGGTGTGCTCTTTTTTATCACCTTCATTCTGATCACTATCGCGGTAGAGTTCAATCCTATTTTCTATGGAAAAATACTTGTACAAAATATAAGTACAGCAATTCTTGTTGCCGCAGCATTTATCTTTCAACCATTTGCCGTCATCGGTATCGCTATCGTTGCGCCGACACTATACGGCATCATGCATAAAAAGCCGCTACCCAAAACGTTGTTTAACATAGGGTTCCAGGCCATTGTCTTTGGAATCATGTCGATTTTGATCCACAGCTTTGGCGGCGCATCATTACTGGAAACCGAAACAGACACCCAATTTTCCAATATAATCAAAATCCTATCCGTCTTCGCCGTATATCTTGCGCTATCAACAGGCTTGATGGGCGTGCTTTTCGTGCTGGTCAAAGAGCAAAAGCTCAGGACTCTCTGGGGCGAAACGCTCAATGTTTTTAACTTTTTCGATCTAGCATTACTGCCGTATGGCCTGATTTTAGCCTGGCTTGGGAACGAGAACGCGGGCTTGTTTGTGGTTGGGCTGATCCCGCTGCTTGCGCTGCATCGCTCGTTTGCGGTTCATGCCAATCTTCTCAAGGAGCAGGAGGCTACAGCGCGTCTGGCTCACCAGCAGCGCCAGGTTCAGGAAGCGACGACGATTCTGCTCTCGGCTGCGGATGTGCATACCCAGCTTGATACGCTGCTTAAGCACCTGATGGAGGTCTTTCCGATCCGCCAGGCCAGCGTGCTGGTCTGGGGTGAGATAGGCGAGGCTGACGAAATTGTCACGCGCGGACGCACCGGCCCGACGCTGCCGATCGGCGAGTGGAGCGAGAAGCTGCGCATGGTCTGTGCGCATCGGCACATCGTCCAGCTCGATCAGGAGTATGTCACGCAGACCACCGATGGGCACCCCGTCTTGCTCGTCCCGCTCGTCACGCCCGACGATATGGTCGGATGTCTGGTGCTGCTGAGCGCCTCCCACTTTGCCTGGGCCGATCCCGATATTCGCCTGCTTGAGACTTTTGCCGCCCAGGCCGCGCTTGCGATCTACCAGGCCCGGCTGATCGCGCACCTCAAATCCTCTCAGGGACGTGTCGTTCAATCCGAGCGTCTCGCCGCGATCGGCACGTTGTCGGCGGGCGTGGCCCACGAGTTCAACAACCTGCTTGCCGGTATCAGCGGCATTGCCCAGCTTGCCCTGATCACCAACACCCCGGAGGAGCAGCGATCCGCGCTCGATACTGTGGCGCAGGCCGCGCAGCAGGGTAGCAGTATCACCCGTGGCCTGCTGACTTTCGCGCGGCGGCTGGAGCCGAAACGTGAGCTTGCCGACATCAACAGCGCGATCGAGCCGGTGATGCTGATGCTTCAGGCCGAGTTTCGCCGGGCGAATATCGAGGTGGTGCGTAACCTCGCGCCGGTGCCGCTCTTGCACTGCGACGTCGGCATGCTATCCCAGGTCATGCTCAACCTGATGACCAACGCCATCGATGCGATGTATCCCGACGGCGGTACGCTGACGATCGACCTCTACGAGCAGGATGGCTACGCCGTGCTGTCGGTCAGCGATACGGGCAGCGGCGTGCCTGCGCATATCCGCGACAAAATTTTCGAGCCGTTTGTCAGCACCAAGACGGGCCACAACGGCAAGCTCCACGGTGGCACCGGCCTGGGCCTGGCGATCTCCTACGGCGTCATAACCGAGCACGGCGGCTCGATCACGCTCAACGACCGCGAGAGCGGCGGCACGATCATGACGATCCGCCTGCCGATCGATCCAGGCCGAACTACACCATCGCCCGCCGAGGAGCCGGATCAAACCCCGCTGCATATGATTGTGGTCGACGACGAGCCGCTGATTGCCAAGGCGCTCCATGGCATGTTGACGCAAGAGGGGCATATCGCCCACTGGTTCACCGAGCCGCGCAAGGCGCTGGAGGCGCTCAAACGCGAGCCGGTAGACTTGATCTTTGCCGATCTGACGATGCCGGAGATGGATGGGCTGACCTTGCTGTCGCAGGTGCGGCAGCGCATGCCGTGGGTTAAGCCGGTGGTGATTACCGGACATATCGACCCACGGCAGCTAGAGAAGGTGCGTGAGGCAGGCGTCACCGCGATTGTTGAGAAGCCCTTTTCGCTCGACGACATCCGCGCCGTCGTCAAAGAAGCCCGCGTGGCATGAGCAGCGCGTAAAGAACCGAGAACCAGGGGCAGGCAACATGGAACTTGGAGCGCGAAACTAGGGGCCGCGCAGATCGATATTCTGTGAGCGCAGCACTGCCGTTGCAATCGCCAGCGCGATCAAGGCGCCTGTGCCCAGCAGGCCATATTCCCATAAAACCCGGCGCGTCAGACCCGCCTGCTCCGGCGCTCGCTCGTGCGCGGCCTCACTCGCTCCCTGCACCAAACCGACCAGCACATAAAAGATGACCAGCAATGCCGCGCTGTTGAGCCAGAATGAGGCGGGCCAGTAGTTAAGCGCCCAGTAGCTCTCGATCAGCACCAGCGCGATTCCAGATGCGGCCAGCCACAGCGCCGGAACACGATTGCGCAGCAGATCGGCGGCCAGCAGCAGCGTCGAAGGAAATACCAGCAGCAGCGCGTACAGCGTGCGGTAGCGATTGAAGGTAATCACGCTAAAGATCGCGAAGATCAGCACATAGGCGACTACGCTCTGCACATTCCGCGCGATCTTGCGCGCCGACTCGTCGCCTTCGATCAGGTAGTGCTGCGCCGTCAGCACCAGCAGCAGCAGCACGGCGGTAGCGACCAGCACCAGCAGGTAGGCGTTAGTTTGTAGCCCTCCTTTGAACAGCCGAAAGAATGCAAACATGGCGATCGGCGTGAGCGCCGGAACGATCCATAGCGGTAGCGCCAGCTCAAGCCGCCGCTGGCCGAGCGCGACGGTTGTCATCCAGCCCGATGTGTAGATGCGCGAGTGCGCGCGCGCGATCAGCTCGACGCCGATCCCTGTCACCAGCGCCAGCACACTGATCAGCGCCCAGGCGACCGAGAAGGATGGCAGACTCCCGCCCACGTTCACCACCAGCAGCTCGGTGTTCAGCTCAAGGAGAAAAACAACGCCCAGACCAACCAGCACCAGCGTTACCAGCGGTACAATCCGGTCAAAACGGGGACCGCGCATAGACCTCCTAAGATGACAAGTATTCCATCATTGCCGTGCATGGAGCTTCATGGTACGGTATGATGGAGATCTCGAACGCTCTGACTCTTGCGCGATCCCGCACAGACAGATGTCGGGGATGACGCGCATAGCGGGGGCTGATTGTATGCCTCTCTTGCGCATATGTCAATCAAGCAGATCCGGTCTTCTTCCGATCATTGGATAGCATCAAAGGAAAGCCGTATGCCAGATCCGCGCGTCCAAAAGTTAGCACAGGTCCTGGTTCAGTACTCGCTATCCGTCAAGGCGGGCGATAAGCTTGCCCTGCGCGGACCAGCCAATGCGCTGCCGCTGCTGTACGAGGTCTATAGCGAAGCAGTTCGCTCCGGCGCGTTCGTCACGTATCGCATCACCGATCCCAACTTTGAAGAGCTGCTGCTCAAGGAGGGATCGCTCGAACAGCTCAAGTTCTTCGCGCCCCAGTTGATGCGCGAGGTGGAAGAGGCCGACACGCTGCTCTCGATCTGGAGCGAGTCCAACACCAAGCAGTTTAGCCAGATCGATCCAGAGCGTCTGGCGCTGCGAAAAAAGACGCTCTCACCCGCTACCCAGCGGATGATGCAGCGCTATGGCGAAGGTAAGCTCCGCTGGAGCGGCACGCTCTATCCCACTGAGTCGCACGCCCAGGACGCGAATATGTCGCTGAGAGACTACCAGGATTTCGTGTACGGCGCTGGCCTGCTCCACGAGGCAGATCCGATCGCGGCCTGGCGGCGCGTGCATGACCAGCAGCAGCACATCGTCGATTTCCTCAACACGTGCAAGCACATCCGCATTGTCGCGCCCGATACCGACATCGAGTATCGCTGCGAAGGCCGGACCTGGATCAACTGCGACGGCAAAGAGAATTTCCCCGATGGCGAGGTCTTCACTGGCCCGCTCGAAGATTCGGTGAATGGGCACGTGCGCTTCACCTATCCATCGGTCTATAACGGTCGTGAGGCCGAAGATGTCCGCCTGACCTTCAAGGACGGCAAGGTCGTCGAGGCGACCGCAGCGCGCGGCCAGGAGTTTCTGGAGACGATGCTGAACATGGATGCCGGGGCGCGCATTCTTGGTGAGGCGGCGTTCGGCCTCAACTATGGTATCGAGCGCTTCACCCGCAATATTTTGTTCGATGAAAAGATCGGCGGAACGATGCATATGGCCTTAGGCGCATCCTACCCTGAGACGGGCGCGAAGAACCAATCCGGCCTCCATTGGGATATGGTCTGCGATCTGCACCAGGGCGAGGTCTATGCCGATGGCGAGCTGTGCTACCAGGCCGGTAAGTTCATCATCTAGGCCCAGCCCAACCGCAGCCAACCGGCAACACGTAACAGAGACGGCAGAGTGTCGTCCCTGTTACGTGTTCTTTGCGTCCTCCACCAGACCGCAATGCGGCCAGATGCCAGGCGCGGTCAGCGCATGTGCCCGCGACTGTCTGATCTTTGTAAAGATCAAAGCGTGAGAATCTTCGTATACTAAAACGAAGAGCTATTCGCGCGATAAGGAGGATGACGCATGATGCGATTCAAGGTGGTATCGCTCGTCGCAATGCTGATCGTAGCGCTCGCCGCATTCGCTCCCCAGCAGGCAGGTGCCGCGCCGACCGACCGACCACTTACAGATCCTCGTCCCACGCAATACATCCTGCCCGGCGCTGCCGTGTTTCCCGAAGGTGTCGCCTTCGACCGCGCCAGCGGCGACTTTTTCGTGAGCAGCACCACCAACGGCGCGATCTTCCGGGGCAACGTTCGCGAGCCGCTGACCGAGATATTCCTGCCGGGCAATACCGATGGGCGCACGGCGGCAGTTGGCCTGAAGGTCGATGACCAGGGGCGGCTGTTCATCGCTGGCGGCAATACCGGCAAGGTCTTTGTCTACGATACCGCTACCGGAGCGCTGCTTGCCGCGTTCGACAATAATCTCACCGCAACCTTCATCAACGATCTGGCGATCGCCAAAGACGGCGTCGCCTACTTCACCGACTCGATCAACCCGTTCTTGTACCGGGTGGCCCAGAACGAGCAGGGCCAGTTCGAGTTCCAGACCTGGCTCGACTTCACTGGAACGCCCTTCGTCTATCAGCCGGGCTTTAACGCCAACGGCATCGCCGCCAGCGCCAACGGCAAGTACCTCGTCGTCGTGCAATCGAACACGGGCAAGCTCTTCCGCATCGAGATCGCTACCAGAGAGGTTACTGAGATCGATCTCGGCGGCGCGACCGTCACGAACGGCGATGGTATTTTGCTCAAAGGCCACAGGCTCTATGTCGTCCGTAACCGCCAGGAGCTGATCGTCGAGATTCGGCTCTCCGGCGATCTGTCGCGCGGCAGCGTCGTCTCCAGCACCACGGATTCATCGTTCGCCTTCCCCACCACGATCGCCGAGGCGCGCGGGCGGCTGCTGGTCGTCAACTCACAGTTCGATCGGCGTGGTCCCGGCCTCACGCCTGACCTGCCGTTCACCGTTTCGAGCATCAAGCTGCCCTAAACCGGTCGCGATCTCGCGGCGCGAGGCTCCTCAGAGAGCTTCCTCGCGCCACATCAAGCACATCTCGCTTGGTCAGTCAGCTTGCAATTTTAGAACACTTGTACTAAGATTAAGACTCGACGCGGACGGTACCAAGGATCTGATCGAACACCGCGCGGTAGCTCTGCTGACGATCAGTTGGCGTGGTAAAGGTCAGCACGTAGAGGTCGTTGCCGTTGATCAGTAGATACTGCTCTAAGGCGAGCGCAAGCGGCTGTCCCGCAACGTCGTTGATTTGCAGCTTCGAGGTCAGGCGTGTAGCCGTGAGATCGCCAATAGCGACAGATGCGCGCTGGACCTCACTAAAGCCGGGTGTCTGGCGTAAATCTTGCTCATTGACATCTGCAACTGTTTCGGGCGCTGGCGCATCTGGAAAGACGTGACGGCCAAGCCGAACGTTCGTCGGGAAGCCGCTCTCGCCGATCCGCGCCGGGTCGAGATCGTACGCGATGAGCTGTACCTGGCCGGAGGTCAACGCTGCACGGCCCTGTTCCAGCGCTGTCTTGAGTTGAGGATTCTGCCCCGCCATCTCGGTGACGGCACTGCTCAGATCGACATCGGCGGCATCGGTAACGGCCCACTCTGGTGGCAGCGCGAGCGACAACTGCGGTAGATCGACGCGCTGCCAATCGGCGGGCAGCGGTCCTGCCGCGATTGTCGCTGCTGGCGCTGGCCGGGCCGCTGATCCGCAGCTACTCAGCAACAGCGCAATCACTACAAGGTGTACGAGCCAGCGACCTGGAGAATCGAATCGAGATACCATGTGCATAGCTTACTTTCAGAGAATGGTGATCTGCCGACAACATGCAGGCCGAAGGATACCATACATCACGCGGGCGAAGGTTGCCCTCCGCCACCAACCGGCGATGACGAATCTGACCAACGCGCATTGATAGTATTATAGAGCAGCACACATTCCAGCTAAAACAGCGACAGAACAGACGGATCGAGGTTGAGTATGGAACATCATGTTGCTTACAGCGAATTATCCGAGGAAGCGCGATTAGCCTGGGAAACACTGAGTGGCCTGCCGTTGACGACGCTCGATCAGCAGCTTCACGCCTGGGATGTGCTGCGCGCCGAACTCGATTGTCTGGCCGACGATCCCCAGCCCGGCCTGCATGTCCTCCCCTACGAGCACCTTGCCAACACCTGCGAGCTGTACCTGAGCGGCGCTGAGCTTGCCGCGCTGCGCGTGATGATCGCCTGGCTCAAAGCCAACGATCGCGCCGGGCGCATGCGCGATCTGCCGTTCTATCCCGACGTTGCCGAAGCAATCGTGAGCCAGCTCGGCGATCTGCCGTGGCCGGGCGTGTGGCATCCAGATTACCTTGAGCAGGTTGAGAGCGGCGGCATGCTCTGGCTCCAGCCGCGCACGCACGCTATGGTGCTGATTCAGCTCCTCGAAGTAACGCTCCAAGATGCCGATCTGCTCTGCCCTGGCTGGCCGCCCGCTGCCCGCGCGCGGCTGCTGCAACTACTGAGCGATGTCTGGTGCTGGCTACACGCGATGGTGATCGCCTACGAGCACGAGGTTCTTCCCTAATCACCAGATCGCGTTGTATGGCCCGGCAGCATCGCCTACTACGCATCGCCGTACTGTCCTACTCTCCACAAGCACATCGTCTATCATCACGCTGGACTTCCGCCGCGTGCGGACGCTCCCGGTCTACTTTACACTGGATTCAGCCGTACCGATTGCGTTGGTTGAGGCTGCACGATGGTCTGGACGATGCCGCTGAGCGCATCGCCGCCGCAGCCGTTCAGGTATTGTTGGGAGCGTATTATGTCCACCGATCCATCGCTAGAACGAGCAATTCAGGCGTTACGCAATGGCGATCGTGAAACAGCCCGCGCGCTGCTCCAGCAGTGTACGCAAGCCGAGCCGCTCAAATCCGAGGGCTGGCTCTGGCTGGCCGCTGCCCAGGATGATCCTACGCAAAAACGGGCATGTCTCCAACAGGCGCTGGCGTTGAACCCCGACGATCACCGCGCTCAGGCTGCGCTGCGCGCGCTCGAAGAGCAAGGAGTCGTCCAGGCAGCATCTCAGGCATTCGCTGCCTCCGCCGTTCAGCAGCAGCTCATCGCCGAGACGACACCTACCCCGACCTCACCGGCTAGCCGCTTAGCGCAGCCCCGCTTTGCTCCCACCGGCGTCCGTGCGCGCCGCATTTCCTGGCCGATCCTGGCGCTCATCGGCGTGCTGGTGCTGCTGATCCCGCTTGTGCTCTGGCTGCTTGGACAGAACCAGCCTCCGCAAGCGCTGGCCGACGTTACAGCGGCGCTGATCGTCGGCTGTGTGCCGCTGCGCCGAACTGTTGAAGCTGTGTGGTCATCCGGCGATACTTCTGCCGAGTGACGAGCGCGCTTGATGCCTAAAGACTCGTACCTCCACCCTCCACCCCCAGCGGTTGGACCGGCTATCAGGGCTGATAGCCGGTTCAACGTTTCCGCCCTCCGCCACGCATGGCTGCATTCCTGCTGACGATGCAGTGCCGCGCGCAGATGATGCTATCATGGGCGCGGTGCAAGCACACACATCGGCGCGACGCATCCGTCTGCTCAGCGAGCAGGCCGATCGAGGCGCTGGGCTAGGATGGACGCCTGGTTATACGGAGGGAATGGATATGTACGGACGGAAGCTCGATCCACAGCCGCTCGCAGGCGGCACGTCGGTGCGAGAGCTGGTCGACGGACATTTTTTTGCCTACAATGCGGCCCGCCTGCGCGAGGCGTGTCACCTGCTAGCGCAACGTATCCTCAGCGCGGATACGACCGTCGGCGTCACGCTTTCGGGCGCGCTCACGCCCACCGGGCTGGGCTACTCGTCGCTGGTGCCGCTGATCGAGGCGGGCCACATCGACTGGATCGTCTCGACGGGCGCGAATCTCTACCACGATATTCATCGCTCGCTCGGCTTTGAACTCTTTGGCACATCGCCCAACGTCAACGATCTCGATCTGCGCGAGCGGCATATCATCCGTATCTATGATATTTTGTTCGATCAGGACGTGCTGCTTAAGTCGGATGCGTTCTTGCGCCAGGTGCTTAAAGCGCCCGAATTTCAGCGCACCATGAGCACCGCCGAGCTGCACTATAACCTGGGCAAGTACGTCCGCGAGCGCGAGAAGATCCTGGGCACCAGCTACCGCTCGGTGCTGGGCGCGGCCTACGAGGCGGGCGTGCCGATCTACACCTCGTCGCCGGGCGACTCGACGATCGGCATGAATATCGCCGCGATGCGCCTGGCAGGCTCCGACCTACGCTTCGATGTCGAGGCCGATGTGAACGAGACGACGGCGATTGTCTATAGCGCCAAGCACACCGGCGGCCAGTCGGCGGTGGTGATCTTCGGCGGCGGCTCGCCCAAGAATTTTATTCTTCAGACCGAGCCGCAGATTCAGGAGATCATGGGCATTCCCGAAAAAGGCCACGACTACTTTATCCAGTTCACCGATGCGCGCGCTGATACCGGCGGCCTGTCGGGCGCGACGCCGAGCGAGGCCATGACCTGGGGCAAGGTCGATCCCGACCAGTTGCCGGATACGATCGTGTGCTACACCGACTCGACGATCGCGATGCCGATCGTGGCCGCGTATGTCCTCGACGTATGCCAGCAGCGTCCGCTCAAGCGGCTCTACGATCGGCGCGAGGAGCTGATGGGACGGCTCAAGGAATCCTACGAGCAGCACGCGCCGCCCGACGACATCGCCGATCTAGCGCCAAGCGAGACAGGCGGCACCGCTGTCGGACGCTCACATCCGCATCCCGAAGGCTAGGCGACAGCGTGGGACTGAAGCAGACGCGCCTCAGCCCCACCGCAGGCGAGCTTAGGCCTCCGCGTCGGCTGGCTTGATGTGGAGCTGGCGCTCCAGATCGCGGATGCGCTCGCGGATCTGCTCGATCGTCAGCGGCTGTCCGTCGCGACTCCTGGGCTGTTCCGCGTCGGCGATTGGCTCGCCTTTTTCGAGCAGGTCGAGCGCTCTCTGGAGATGACGGCGCTCGCCGAGCATTTGCTGACGATATACCCGCTTCTTATCTTGTGGCATTGGACGACTCCCGTTTCAGCTTGAGCATCAATTGCATCACCTAGATTGTAGCGCGTTACCGAAGACCTGACGCGCTCGATCCGGTAGTGACGAGAGGATCGTGTATGAGCTATGAATTTCTACCGCCGCTCAATTTCCTGGGCCTGCCCGAAGAGCATTGTGCCCGCGAAAGCAGCCGGGTGATCCTGCTGCCGGTGCCTTACGAGCTGACCACCAGCTACGGCCAGGGAACGCGCAACGGCCCCTACGCGCTGCTGGTCGCGTCGCAGCAGGTGGAGCTGTACGACCGCGAGTTTGGCTCCGAGCCTGCCCTGACGTACGGCGTGCATACGCTGCCGTCGCTCGCGCCGAACTACCGCGATCCGCAGACAGCGCACGCCGAGATCGCGGCGGCGGTCGCGGCCTACGCGGGCGAGGCGCTGCTGTGTGTGATCGGCGGCGAGCACTCGATCAGCGGCTCCGTGGCGCGCGGCCTGCATCAGGTCTTTGGCGACTTCGTAACGGTGCAGCTCGATGCCCACGCCGATCTGCGCGACGAGTACGAGGGCACGCCCTTCTCGCATGCGTCCGCGATGCGCCGGGTGATCGACAATGGCGGCGGGCCGGTGCTTCAGCTTGGCATCCGCTCGCTGAGCGGCGACGAGGCCGAGTTTATTGCCACACAGCCCGACAACGTCGAGACGTTTTTTGCCGAGGATATTCACGCGGGCAAGCATCGTGAGCGGCTGGCCGAGTTCGTGCGCGGTCGGCAGGTCTTCCTGACGATCGACATCGACTGTCTGGACGCCGCGCTGATGCCTGCGACGGGCACGCCGGAGCCGGACGGCATGACCTGGAACGAGGTGCTGGAGGCGGTGCGGATTGTCGCGGCCAACGCCGGGCGCGTGCTGGCCTTCGATGTGATGGAGCTAGCGCCGATTCCGGGCATGCAAGCGCCCGATTATCTGGCCGCGAAGCTGACCTACAAGGTGATGAACATTCTGCTGGCGAAAGAGCTGGGCCGCTAAGCGCTGCACGGTCGGGAAGTTCAAAGCTCAAGATTTCCCTTGTTCTTTGTTCTTTGTTCTTTCGTAGCGCGTATCTTCTGGCATCCGGTTTGCTCAGTAGGTGCATGGGAGTTATGGCTGAGATCGTTCATTTTGCGCTACCGCTGCCGCCGAGCGTCAACAACCAGTACGCGACCGTCAACGGGCGGCGGGTGTTGAGCCGCCCGGCGCAGCGCTGGAAAACCCAGGCGCGGCAGGTCCTCGACCGGCTGGTGCTGCCGGATGCGTTCAGCGCGGCCTTGCAAGAGGGCTACCTGGCGCTGTTCATCGATTTTTACTTCGAGACGCCGCTGCGCCGCGACCTCGACGGCGGGCTCAAGATCGCCCAGGACGTGATCTGCCAGTCGCTCGGCATCGACGACCGGCGCGTGGTCGATATTCATCTTGTGAAGCGCATCGATCCGCTGCATCCGCGCATCGAGGTTGAGCTGGAGGCGCTCCAAACCTGGGACTTCGACGAGGAGCGGCAGGTGCTATAAGCAGCCTATCAGAACACGGCGGCCTGATGATTGGTACAATATAAGAGCATGAGCCAGAATCGACACATTCATATGCGCCGACGGATGCACCGCCGTCACATACCGCGCTCGATGATCCGCCGGATCATGGGCTGGAGCACGATTGCGCTCGGCCTGCTTGGCGTGATGCTGCCGGTTCTGCCTGGCGTCGTCTTTTTTGCGCTGGGGGTCGTGCTGCTCGGGCCGCACGACCCAACGCTGCGCCGTATTGCGATCGGCATTCGCCTGATTCTCCGCCGTTGGAGCCAGGCCAATCACCAGCAGACGCGGCGGATCGGCCAATTCGTTCGTAGCCGCTATCGCGAGCAACGGCTGCTGCTGCGCTCGCATCTGCACCATCACGAGTACGGTGGTCAGAGCTGGCGAGGGCACTATCTGCTACTGGCGCTTACCCTCTTCGTCCTGGCCCTCACCGCCGGTATCGGCTTTTTCGTATGGCATACTATCCTCTAGGATCACTCCCCCAACGGTCCCAGAGATACCAGATCGTGTATAATACAGCCCGATGACCATAAGGTTGAATGTTGTATGAGCCAACTAGGCGCGCGGTTTCGCGAAGCTCGTGAAGCGCGTGGGATCACGCTAAACGAAGCCTCGGCAAGTACCCGCATCTTGTTGCGGTACTTACAGGCGCTCGAAGAAGGCGATTTCAATCAATTGCCGGGCGATGTGTATGCCCGTGGGTTTATACGGAACTACGCACAGTTCCTGGATTTGCCCGCCGACGAGCTGATCTTGCTGTACCGTCGTGAGCGGGGTGCGCCCACCGATCGCATTAAGGTCGTGCCCGCAGCGGTACCGCCGCGTACGCGCTCGTGCCTGATACCAAGCGCGTTCGTCTCGTTCTTTGCTATTCTGGTGCTGCTTGGCGTGCTCTATCTGGTAGCGCAGGCAGCCGGGCTGATGCGACCGACCACGATTACGCTTGGCCCAACCGTGACGCCTGCGGTGCCCACGGCTACCCAGTTTCCTACCGCTACGTTCCAGCCGTCGGGCACGCCGCCAAGCCCGCTGCCACCCGCTGCCACGCCGACAGCCGATCCGGCGCTGCCAGCCTCATCGCCCAACCCGGCGGCAAGCCCGGCAGCCAGCCCAGGTGCCAGCCCGACGCCAGGCGTGCAGGCTCCGCTCGTGGTTGAGGTGCGGATCGCGCCGAACGCCGCGCGCGGCTCGTGGATGACGGTGGCGGTCGACGGCAGGACCGATTACACGGGCACGCTGCTCGCCAACGCCAGCAAAACGTTTCAAGCGCAGCGCGAGGTCTTTTTGCATGTCGGCGATGCCTCCGCCGTCGAACTGATCGTCAACGGCCAGAGTCGCGGGCTGATGGGCAGCGTGCGCGGCGGTACGGCTAAAGAGACTATCAGAGCACCAGAGCCAACAGGGAGTAGACCATAGATGCCAGCCGAATCGACCTTTGATATCGTATCCGAGTTCGATCGCCAGGAGCTCGTCAACGCTGTTGATCAGACCCAGCGCGAGGTGCGCACGCGCTACGATCTCAAAGACAGCAAAACCGAGATCGACCTGGGCGACAAGGAGCTGACGCTCACCACCGAGTCGGAGATGCACCTGAGCGCCGTGCGCGATATTCTGGAGACGAAAGCGCTGCGCCGCAGCCTGTCGCTGAAGATCTTCGACTACGGCGACATTCAGGAGGTCAGCGGCGGTCGCGTCAAGCAGGTGATCACGCTCAGGCAGGGCATCAGCGACGAGCTGGCGAAAAAGCTGCAAAAGCTGATCAAAGAGCGCCATCCCAAAGCGCAGGCGCGCATCCAGGGCGATGCGGTGCGCGTCGGCAGCAAGAGTCGGGATGAGCTGCAAGCGGTGATTCGGACGCTGCGCGAGCGCCAGGATGATTTTCCGGTGCCGCTCCAGTTCACCAATTATCGCTAAGGTGCGTAAAGCAATTCGAGGAATCGTCACAATTACAATGGGAAACCTTAGCGGGGGCGGCTCGATTGCGCCCCTGTTTGATGCCAGCGTCACATAGCTGCCTGGCTGCATACAAACGATGAAATACCATTTGATTACACTCGGCTGTCCGAAGAATAACGTGGACAGCGAAGGAATGCACGGCCTACTGCTCGCGCAGGGCCATAACGCGGTCGGCTCGCCTGAGCAGGCCGATGTCGTGATTGTTAACACCTGCTCGTTTATTCAGGCCGCGCGCGACGAAACTGTCGGCGTGTTGCAGGGCCTGGCGCGGGCCAAGCGCCCCGGGCAGCGGCTTGTGGCGGCGGGCTGCATGGCCGAAAGCCACCGCGAGCAGCTGACGCGCGAGGTGCCGGGCATCGATGCGACGCTCTCGACCAAGGAGTGGATGCGCATCGGCGAGGTGATCGCGCCGAGCGCCAGCAAGCGCAGCGCCGGTCTGATCGAGCTGATGCCAGCCGCTTCGTCGCCCGCCAAAGCAGCCAAGCCGCTGATCGAGCTGGCACCTGTGACCGTCGAGACGGTGGCCGATCCGGCGACGCTGGGAACGTACGGCGACTGGCGCACCACGCCGATCAAGCGCCACATCACCGGGCCGTCGGCCTATCTCAAAATTTCGGACGGCTGTAACCTGCGCTGCGCGTTCTGCGCGATCCCGTCGTTCAAAGGCGACCTGCGCTCCAAAGCGATGGGCGCGATCCTGGGCGAGGCCCGCGAGCTGGTAGCGGCAGGAGCCAACGAGATCATCCTCGTCGCGCAGCATCTCACCGACTATGGCCGCGACCTGAAGATGCAGGATGGGCTGGCGGTGCTGCTGCGCGAGCTGTGCCAGGTCGTGCCCGACGATCGCTGGATCAGGCTGATGTACGCCTATCCCGCGTCGATCACGCCGGGCGTGATGCAGGCCATCGCCGACTATCCGCAAATCGCGTGTTATCTCGACATGCCGTTGCAGCACGCCCACCCCGACACGCTGCGCCGTATGCGCCGCCCACCGGACACCGCCAAGACCAAACAGATCATCGCCGACCTGCGCGGGCTGGTGCCCGACATCGCGATCCGCACGACGTTTATCGTCGGCTTTCCGGGCGAGACGCGCGACGAGTTCGATGCGCTGCTGGAGTTTTTGGACGAGATGGAGTTTGATCGGGCGGGCTTCTTCAAGTACTCGAACGAGCCAGGCACCCACGCCGCGACTCTGGGCGGGCAGGTCAGCGAGCGCGTGAAGCAGCGCCGCTTCGAGCAGGCCAGCGAGCTACAGCAGCAGGTTTCGCTGCGCAAGAATCAGCGCTGGGTCGGGCGAACGCTGCGGGTGCTGGTCGAAGGCATCGGCGATGCGGAGGGCCGACCGGTCGTGATCGGACGCTCGTTCCGCGACGCGCCTGAGATCGATAATTTCGTGTGGGCGTTTGGAGAAGCGCCGGTAGGCTCGTTCGTCGAGGTGATGATCGAGCATGCCAATGCGTACGATCTATGGGGCAGCATCGTTCCGCAGCCGACAGAGGCGCGAGCAGCGGCCTAATACGTCGGCATGCCAGGAGTGAGGGCCAGAGAGAACCGAGGTATGTTGATGATGCACGTCGTGCGCCGTCAGACCGGGGGTGCGTCCCCCGATCATTTCCCTTTTTTATGTAGAATCGCGCATCCTGTTTTCCGAGCAGACTCTTTGACTCTGCACTTAACGCTTAGCGCGCAAACGGCAGTGCATGATGCACTGCCGTTTCCTATGCAACTCAGGGGGCGCTGTCCGTAAAGAGCTAGCTCGCGGCGCGCATTTGTAGCTCGCGCTGCATCTTTTGAAGTCGCTTCGGATCGTTGCGGGCCAGGTAGTCCAGCAAGTAATCGATCGTCTCGTCTTCGTAATCATCCATCAGCCCATCGAGGACACGCCGCACCATCATCGTCTCGAAGTCATCTTTGGTCACGGCGGGAGTATACACATAGGCCAGGCCATCGCGACGGCGATCCAGAATGCCCTTATCGGCAAGGCGGGTCATCGTCGTCATCACGGTCGTATAGGCAATATCGGGCTTCTCAGGGCTATCTTGCAGCTTGCGGTGTACCTGTTTGACGGTGATCGATTTTTCGCGCCACACGATCTGCATAATCTTGGTTTCGAGTGGCCCCAACACCTTCACCAGACCACCGGCGGCTGGCTTGAAGCGAAATTCAGGCTGTCGTGGCATATTCAGCGACTCCTTTCAAAGGCAGCGTTCTTGAGTTGCACCATGTAGTGTAGCGCTCAGGGTAGTCTGCTGTATAGCAGTTGGGATTACGGCCTCATTACAAGCCGTACCAGCCTCTTTTTTGGAGCAGCTATGCACCATCCAGATATCCACGAGCGTATCGTCGCCGCGATGCGCGATGTTTTTCCAGAGCCGCAGCCGGGCATCGAGCCGTTCTACGCCATGATGCAGTATCATCTCGGCTGGCTGAACGAGCGCTTCGAGCCGACGAGCGCCAGCAGCGGCAAGCTGATTCGCCCGC
>DASUTC010000002.1 GCA_036374795.1 Herpetosiphonaceae bacterium | reverse complement strand
CTCGCCGGGCACGCCCACCGGCACCGGCTGGCCGCGCCGATCCAGCAGGTAGATCCGCGTGTTGGCGATCGGACGACCGATCGGCGGGATGCGCTGCGTGCCGTCGAGCGCCGCCAGCGTCGCACAGACCGTCGTCTCGGTGGGGCCATAGCCGTTGAACATCCGCCGCTCACGCCCGCTCGCGGACACGCGCCAGCGCGCCACCAGATCGCCGGAGCAGGCTTCGCCCGCCACGAGCAACTGCGCAAGCTGAGGCAGCTCAGCGGGCGGCAGCACGGCCAGCGCCGAGGGCGGCAGCGTCGCCACGGTGATCGCCTCGGCTTCCAGCAGGTGCAGCAGATCCGGCCCTGGCCGCAGCGCCTCCTCCGGGGCCAGCACCAGCGTCGCGCCGTGCAGCAGCGCCATACAGACCTCCCAGACCGCCGAGTCGAAGCTGAACGAGGCGAATTGCAGCACGCGGCTCTGCTGGTGGATGCCTACCGTATCACGCTGGAGTAGCGCGATATTGCCGAGGCCACGATGGGTCACGAGCACGCCCTTGGGCCGTCCGGTCGAGCCCGACGTGTAGATCACATAGGCAATAGTATCTGGCAGCGCGTGGACGGTCGGTGGGCGATCCGAGCACCGGCTGATCGCGGGCCAGTCCTCATCCAGAAACACCGTCAATGCCGCGTGTCCGGTCATGGTCTGCGCGAGATGCGCCTGTGTCACCAGCACGGCGATCTGCGCGTCGGCGATCATGAACTGAAGCCGCTCCTGGGGATAGTGCGGATCGAGCGGCACGTACGCGCCGCCCGCCTTGAGGATGCCCAGCATGCCGACGATCAGATCGAGCGAGCGCTCGATCGAAAGACCGACATGAACCTCGCCCTGAGCGCACCCGCCGACGCCCAACGCTTGCAGGTAGCGGGCAAGCTGATTCGCGCGTCGATCCAGCTCGGCGTAGGTCAGCGCGGCGCTGCCGTACACAACCGCGATCCTATCGGGCGTGCGCGCGGCCTGCGCTTCAAAGAGCTGCTGAAAACAGAGCGCCTGATAGGGCTGCTGCGTGGCGTTCCAATCCACGAGCATCTGCTGCCGCTCGTCCACTCTGAGCAGCGGCAGCGCGGCGATGGGGCAATCGGGATCGGCGACAATGCCCGCGAGCATTTGCTCGAAGTGTGCCGCCATGCGCGCGATCGTCGGCTCGTCGAACAGCTCGGCGTTATACTGCAGCCGCAGGCGCAAGCCCTGCGTCGTCTCCACGACGGACAGCGACAGATCGAGCTTGGTGGTAATATGCTCCGTCTCCAGCGGCTCGACCGTCAGCGGCGGCACGTCGATCGTCGGCAGCGGCGTATTCTGAAGCACAAACGAAACCTGGAACAGCGGCGCGGAACTCAGGTCGCGCTCCGGCTGGAGCTCCTCGACGAGCTTCTCGAATGGCAGATCCTGATGGGCATACGCCGCCAGGGTCGTCTCACGCACCCGCCGGAGCGCCTCGCGAAACGTCGGATTGTCGCTCAGATTGGCCCGCAGCACCAGGGTGTTGACGAAGAAGCCGATCAGCCCCTCGATCTCGGCGCGATTGCGGCTGGCAATGCCCGACCCGATCGCGAAGTCTGTCTGGCCGCTGTAGCGCGAGAGCAACGCCTGGAACGCCGCCAGCAGCGTCATGAACAGTGTCGCGCCCTCCTGCTGGCTCAACGTATGAAGCGCTGACGTCAGCGGCGGCGAGAGCGTATGCGTGTGGCGGCCACCGGTAATCGTCTGCACCGCGCCGCGCGGATGGTCGGTCGGCAGGTGGAGCTTGGGCAGATCGGCAAGCTGCTGCCGCCAGTAGTCGATCTGTCGCTCCAGCACCTCGCCTTGCAGCCAGTCGCGCTGCCAGTACGCGAAGTCGGCGTACTGGATCGGCAGCTCTGGAAGCCGGGCGGCGTCTGTCTGGCCGACGGCAAACGCGCGGTAGAGCGTGGTCAATTCGCGGATCAGCACGCCCTGCGACCAGCCATCAGCGATAATATGGTGCAGCGTCAGAATCAGCACATGCTCCTGGCCGTCCTGGGCGCGGTGCAGACGCAGCAGCGCGGCCCGGATCAGCGGTCCCTGCGCCAGATCGAATGGCTGCCGGGCCTCTGCCAGGATATGCCGCTGGACGGTCGCTTCACGATCAGCAGCAGGCAGCCCGCTCAAATCCGTCACCGGGAGCGCGATCACCAGGGCGGGTGCAATCGACTGTACCGGGTGCCCATGCGAGATCACAAACGTTGTGCGCAAGGTTTCGTGCCGCGCGACGATCTGGTTGAGCGCGCGGAGCAGCGCCGCCTCGCTCAGCGGACCCGTTAAGCGCAGCGCCGACACCATGTTATAGGCGCTCGTGCCGGGCTGGAACTGATCGATAAACCAGAGGCGCTGTTGCGCAAACGAGAGCGGAAACATATTGATGCCACTCGCACGCGGAAGCGATCGAATGCGTGCCCGACCCTGCTGCTCTTGCTGCCGACGTAGCAGCTCAAGCAATTTCCGTCGTTCTGGAGAAAGGTCCGCAATCTGTTGCTGGAGATCGCTCATGGGGGCTCCTGCGTTCGTGGTACGGTAGATCGGAATGGCCGAGTACGTTACGCGATAACCATGCGTAGGGGCATCATCGTATGACAAGCCGCGAAGCGCATCTGAACCGAGGCTGCTCGGATCGATCCAACGCTGATCGAGGCCGACTCAGGGTGAGCTGAGGCAACCATTTCTGCAGGGTAGCCTACCGACGGAGCTACCCTTGCAAGCTCATACGCTTGTGTGTCGATCAAGCCTCTCAGAGAAGAACAGAAGGTTAGATCGAAGTGGTTGCTTTCTGTGAATATGGCGCGTTATGTTGGCACCATGTCGTACACAGATGTTAACCACAGCCGGAGGGCGAAATAATTGTAGCACAACTTTATCGTCATGCGGCAGCAAAGCGCGTAGTGATCGCCGCCTGCGGTTGGTTGGACCCAGCCTGCATGGCCTCGTACCAGCCACCGACCGCAGACAGCCGGGTTGCACAGGCGGCAAATAATTGTATAATTGGATCAAAATTACCACGTCATCTGGTGTACACAACGTTTATGCGGCTGGACACTTGCCGATTGTCTGATCGAGCAGCCTGAGAGCAAGCGGCAGCGATCCAGGCCAGCAGGGATTTTCTGGGAGACTCCGCCACGCTACCCGCCCGTCTGCGCCCGATCAGCCATCGTCTTAGCTACCCGTTAGGATAGTATCGAGTTTCAAGTTCCAAGTTTCACGTTTCACATTCTCCCTGGTTCTTGGTTCTCCATGTGTTCTTTGTTCTTTGTTCTCGCTTCGTTCTTTCGCCTCGTCTTGGTGGAGCATGCTTGATGAGCGAACCTCGGTGCAATCCTCTCGGTGTATCCTCGTTTGTAGCCATCCTGCGCTGGAGAGCTAGCCATCAGCCCGATCAAGCTGCCTACACCTTCCTGGCAGACGACACGAGCGCGGCGCGGCTGAGCTATGCGGAGCTGGATCGACGTGCCTGTGTGATCGCCGCCCACCTGCAAGCGATCGGAGCCCGTGGCGAGCGCGCGCTGCTGCTGTACCCGCCCGGCCTGGAGTACATCGCCGCGCTGTTTGGCTGCCTCTACGCTGGCGTCGTCGCCGTTCCGGCCTATCCGCCCCACGCCGCCCGTCACGACCGCAGGTTGTCGCGGCTGCGAGCGATTGCCCGCGATGCTCAGCCCTTGGTCGCGCTGACGACATCAGCGATTCGCCCGATGGGAGCGACACTATCCGCCAGCGATCCGAGCTTCCACGCGCTGCGCTGGCTGGCTACCGATGCTCTGGCACCCGGCGTCGAGCCAAGCTGGCAAGCGCCAGCGGTCGATAGCGCCAGCCTGGCGCTGCTTCAGTACACATCGGGCTCGACGGCCACGCCAAAAGGCGTGATGCTGAGCCACAGCAATCTGCTCCACAACTCGTCGGTGATCCAGCGCTGCTTCGAGCACACGTCGGACAGCCAGGGCGTGATCTGGCTGCCGCCGTATCACGATATGGGCCTGATCGGCGGAATCTTACAGCCGTTGTACACGGGCTTTCCCGTCGTGCTGATGTCGCCCGTCAGCTTCTTGCAGCGTCCGCTGCGCTGGCTTCAGGCCATCTCGGACTATCGAGCGACGACGAGCGGTGGTCCCAACTTCGCGTACGAGCTGTGCCTGCGCAAGATTACGCCGGAGCAGCGCGAGCGCCTCGATCTGAGTAGCTGGCGGGTGGCCTTCAACGGTGCCGAGCCGATTCGCGCCGAGACGTTGGAGCGCTTTACGGCGGCGTTCTCGTCGGCTGGCTTCCGCCGCGAAGCGTTGTATCCCTGCTACGGGCTGGCCGAAGCGACGCTGATCGTCTCCGGCGGCCACGTATCCACGCCGCCGATCAGCCGCGCATTCGAGGGCGCGGCGCTTGAGCAGGGCCGGGTTCTTCAAGCCGCATCCGAGCAGCCCGGCAGCCGGACGCTCGTTGGATGTGGGCAGGCACCGCCTGATCAGCAGATCGCGATCGTCGAGCCACAGTCGGGCGTGCGCTGCCAGCCCGGCCAGATCGGCGAGATCTGGGTCGCCGGGCCGAGCGTGGCGCAGGGCTACTGGAATCAGCCCGGCGAGACGATGCGAACCTTCGAGGCGCGCATCGCGGATACAGGGGACGGCCCGTTCCTGCGCACCGGCGACCTTGGCTTTCTCCACGATGGCGAGCTGTTTATCACAGGCAGGATCAAAGATCTGATCATCATTCGCGGGCGCAATCACTATCCCCAGGACATCGAGCGCACTGTCGAGGAATGTCACCCGGCGCTGCGGCCCGGCTCCGGCGCAGCCTTCACGATCGAGGTCGCGGGAGAGGAGCGCCTGATTGTCGCGCACGAGGTCGAGCGCACGCAGCGCCGGGTGGAGATTGCCGAGGTTGCCGCAGCGATTCGCCAGGCCGTCGCCGAGGAGCACGAGCTACACGTGTATGCCGTTGCGCTGCTCAAGCACGGCGGCGTTCCTAAAACGTCGAGCGGCAAGGTGCAGCGCCATGCCTGTCGCGCGGGCTTTGTCGCCGGGAGCCTTGATCTGATCGGCAGCGACGTGCTCGACGGCGAGCCAATCGCCGGAGACGAAGAGCGGTTGACGCGCGAGACGATCCTGGCGCTCGAACCGGCGGCGCGCAGATTGGCGCTGACAACCTATCTTCAGCAGCAGATAGCGCGCGCGCTTGGC
Source organism: Herpetosiphonaceae bacterium (assembly GCA_036374795.1). Classification (NCBI taxonomy): domain Bacteria; kingdom Bacillati; phylum Chloroflexota; class Chloroflexia; order Herpetosiphonales; family Herpetosiphonaceae; species Herpetosiphonaceae bacterium. Next base: position 2,352 of record DASUTC010000002.1, on the reverse strand, counting down.
AGCGCATCGTCGCAGCTCCAGCGGCAGCATCCGATCAGCGCGCAAGGCATCGACTCGCTGATGGCGATCGAGCTACAGCATACGATCGAGACGGATCTCGGCGTGACGATCCCGATGGTGCGCTTCCTGCAAGATCTGACGATCGAGCAGCTTGCTGCTGAGATCGATGCGCAGATCGCCGAGCCATCTAGCGCGCCGCAGCCGACGCCGCACGGCGCGTCAGGGCAGGCTGCCGAATATCCGCTCTCGATCGGGCAGCGCGCGCTCTGGTTTCTGCATGAGCTGGCACCTGCCAGCGCGGCCTACCACATCACGAGCGCGGTCCGCATTCGCGGCAGCCTCGACAGCGCCGCGCTGCACCGCGCCTTTCAACGGCTGGTCGATCGGCATCCTTCGCTGCGGGCCACGTTTGCGCCGCATGGCAGCGACGGACAAGCTGCTCCGGTCCAGCGGATCGCTTCTCGCGTGGAGGTTGCCTTCGAGCGTGTGGCCGCGCCCGAAAGCACGGCGGCGCTGGACGAACTCCTGGCGGCAGAGGCGCTGCGACCCTTCGATCTCCGCCACGAGCCGCCGCTGCGGGTCCGGCTTTTCACACGATCGGCCTCTGAGCATATCTTGCTGCTGGTCGTTCACCATATCGCCGCGGATTTCTGGTCGCTCGCAGGTATGATCCGCGAGCTGCGCCTGCTGTACGCCGCAGAGTCCGCTCACGCGCCGCCGGATCTCGCGCCGACGACGTTCCGCTACGTCGATTATATCGAGCAGCAGAGCGCTCTGCTGGCCGGGCCGGAAGGCGATCGGCTGTGGCGCTACTGGCAGCGCCGCCTCGCCGATGCCCGGATGGTTCTCGACCTGCCCACGGATCGACCGCGTCCAGCCGTGCAGACCTACCACGGCGCGACACACTCCTTCGGCCTCAGCCCGGAGCTGACAGAGCAGATCAAGGCACTGGCACAGAATGCGAGCGCGACGCCCTACATGGTGCTGCTGGCCGCATTCCACACGCTGCTCTTGCGCTACACGGGGCAGCACGACATCCTGGTTGGCTCGCCCACCGCAGGCCGCGATCGGCGCGAGCTGGCGGAGATCGTCGGCTACATGGTGAATCCGATTGTGCTGCGCGGCGATCTCAGCGGCAATCCAACCTTCGCCACGCTGCTGGATCAGACCCGGCGGGTCGTGCTGGACGCCTTCGCGCACCAGCAGTACCCGTTCGCGCTGCTGGTCGAGCGGCTCCAGCCGCAGCGCGATCCGAGCCGCTCGCCGCTGTTCCAGGTGATGTTCGTGCTGCAAAAAAACCAGCGGCGCGACGATGTGGATCTGGCCGCGTTTGCGCTCGGCGTGGCTGGCGCGCAGATGACGCTGGCCGATCTGACGATCGAGTCGCTGGCGCTGGCGCAGCAGGCAACACAGGTCGATCTGACGCTGACGATGGCCGAGGTCAACGGCAGCTTCGTCGCGGCCTTCGAGTATAACCGCGACCTGTTCGACACGAGTACGATCGCGCGGATGGCCGGGCACTTCGTCACGCTGCTCGACGGGATTGTCGCCGATCCGGGGCGGCGTCTTGCCAGCCTGCCGCTGTTGAGCGCCGCCGAGCGCCAGCAGATGCTTGTGCAGTGGAACGCGACGCGGGCTCCGTACCCCGCCGAGCAGTGCTACCACGAGCTTTTCGAGCAGCAGGCCGCGCGCACACCCGACGCGATTGCGGTGATCGCTGGCGACGAGCGGCTGAGCTACCACGAGTTGAATGCGCGGGCGAATCAGGTGGCGCATGAGCTTCGTATACTTGGTGTCGGGCCGGATGTTCCGGTCGGGATCTGCGTGGAGCGGTCGGCGATGATGCTGATCGGGCTGCTCGGCATCCTCAAGGCGGGCGGCGCGTATGTGCCCCTCGACCCGGCGTATCCTCAGGAGCGGATGGCGTTTATGCTCGATGACACCAGGATGCCAGTGCTGCTGACTCAGCAGCGGCTCCGCGCGCGGCTGCCCCAGGACGTCGCGCGCATCATCGAGCTGGACGCCGCGTGGCCGCGCATCGCTGCGCGCAGCGCCGCCAACCCGTCCCGTGCCGCCACGCCCGATCACCTTGCCTATCTCATCTATACTTCCGGCTCCACCGGCACCCCCAAAGGCGCGATGATCCCCCATCGCGGCCTGGTCAACTACGTCTCCTGGGCCGCGCAGACCTACCGTGTCGCCCAGGGTCGCGGCACCCCGGTCCACTCGCCGATCGGCTTCGATCTGACCGTCACCAGCCTGCTCGTGCCCCTCGCCGTCGGCCAGCGCGTCCACCTGCTGCCCGATGCGCAGGCGCTCGATGGCCTCAGCGCCGCGCTCCAGCCCGACGCC
>DASUTC010000001.1 GCA_036374795.1 Herpetosiphonaceae bacterium | reverse complement strand
CGTGTCCTACGACCTGTGCTAGCCGTGAGATGGTAGGCTCTTCAAAGAGCGTGTGCAGTGGAAGCTCGACGCGGAACACATCCTGAACGCGCGCCATGACCTGGGTTGCTTTCAGCGAGTGACCGCCGAGCTCGAAGAAGTTATCATAGACTCCAACCCGCTCCAGGCCAAGCACTTCGGCCCAGATCCCGGCGATGATCTGCTCTTCGGTCGTGCGCGGCGCGACAAAGCTATCTTCTAGCGCGGCGGGCAGATCCGGCGCGGGCAGGGCCTTGCGGTCGATCTTGCCGTTGGGCGTCTTCGGCAGTGTGTCCAGCACGACGAACGCGCTCGGCACCATGTAGTCCGGCAGATGCTCGGCCAGGTAGACGCGGAGTTCCGCGCTCGGAGTTTCGAGTTCTTTGTTCTTGGTTCTTGGTTCGATGTACGCCACCAAGCGCTTCTCCGGGTGCCCGCCTGCGGGCGGCGTATCCTCGCGCGCTACCACCACGCACTCGTTGACCTGCGGATGTTTCGCCAGCACGGCCTCGATCTCGCCCGTCTCGATGCGGAAGCCCCGGATCTTGACCTGATGATCGATGCGGCCCAAGATCTCGACCGTCCCATCGGCGCGCCAGCGGCCAAGGTCGCCGGTGCGCACCATGAGCTGGCCGTCCTCGAAGGGACACGGCACGAAGCGCTCGGCGGTCAGCTCCGGGCGGAAGAGGTAGCCCCGTGAGAGGCTTTCGCCGGAGACGCAGACCTCGCCTGCAATCCCGATCGCCTGCGGCTGGTGGTGCTGGTCGAGGATGTAGATCCGGTTGTTCTGCAGCGGCGTGCCCACCGTAACCGGTTTGCCAAGATCGTCGGCGCGCAGCACACCCAGAATATTGATGTCGCTGATCTCGGTCAGGCCGTAGATGTTGACCACTTCGACCTGCGGCCCAAATTGGCCGAAGACCGCCTGAAGCAAGCGCTGTTCGAGCTTCTCGCCGCCGATGACGAGGTAGCGTAGCGCGTTCGGCGGCTGGTAGGGCGCGACTTCGTTGAGCACCGCCTGCATGTAGGAGGGCACCGCGTCGAGCAGATGCACCTGCTGCTCGTGCAGGTAGCGCAGCAGCGCGCGGCTGTTGAACTTGACCGGATCGGGGATGATATGCAGCGTCCGCCCGAAGAACAGCGTCGGGAAGATCTGGTTGACCGAAATGTCGAAGCTGATCGAGGTGATCAGCCCGGTCGTCTGCACTGCCGGATCGTCGAAATAGGCGCGCAGCCCATAGACCAGATTGATCAGGCCCTGCTGCCGGACCATCACGCCCTTAGGTCGTCCGGTCGAGCCTGACGTGAAAATGATGTAGGCCAGGTGATCGGGCAAGACCACGCGCGCCGGATTCGCTGTTGGTTGCTCGGACAGCAGCGGCCAGTCGGCATCCAGGCAAAACACCTGCGCCGTGTGTTCGGGCAGGCGCTCGACCAGCGCGGCCTGGGTCAGGAGCACCGGCGCGCGGCTGTGCGACAACATGTACTGAAGCCGCTCTTGAGGATAGGCCGGGTCGAGGGGCACATACGCGCCGCCGGCCTTGAGGATCGCCAGCATGCCGACGATCATCTCCAGCGAGCGCTCGACACACAGCGCGACGAGCACATCGGGACCGACGCCCTGCGCGCGCAGGTGGTGCGCGAGCTGATTCGCCCGCGTGTTCAGCTCGGCGTACGTCAGTGCCGCGCCCTCGAAGACGATTGCGGGTACGTCGGGCGTGCGCGCGGCCTGGGCCTCGATCAGCGTATGCACGGCGGCGTCGCGCGGATACTCCGCCTCAGAGCGGTTCCAGTCGATCAACATCCGCTGCCGCTCGGCCTCCGTCAGCAGCGGCAGCTCGGCGATCGGCTGCTCCGGGTTGGCCGCGATGCTTGCCAGCAAGGTCTGGAAGTGGCCCGCCATGCGCGCGATCGTCGCCGCGTCGAAAAGATCGGCGTTGTACTGCCACGCGCCAGCCAGGCCCCGCGCCGTCTCCGCCAGCATCAGCGTCACGTCGAACTGCGCCACGGGCTGCTCCAGCGCGACCGACTCAAGCTCGAGCCCGCCGACGTTGAGCGTTGCGCCGCCATCGCCAAGCGCCAGCGCCGTCACGTCGGTGTCGGTGTAGCGCTGCGCCTGTTGCAGCACGAACATCACCTGGAACAGCGGCGAGCGGCTCGGATCGCGCTCCGGCTGCAAGCGCTCGACCAGCGTCGGGAATGGATACGCCTGGTGCGCGAACGCCGCCAGCACCGTCTGCCGCACCTGCGCGAGAAACGCCGCGAAGTTCGGCTGATCGGCCAGATTGGCGCGCAGCACCACCGGATTGACCAGATAGCCAACCAGATTCGCGAAGTCGGCGCGGCTGCGGCCAGCGGTCGGCGAGCCGACCAGCAGATCGGGCTGGCCGGTGTAGCGGTAGAGCAAGACCTGGAACGCCGCCAGCAGTGTGGTGAAGAGCGTGGTGCCGTGCGTCTGCGCTACCGCCTTGAGCTGCCGCGTCGCGTCGGGATCGAGCGTAAAGCTGTGGACGCCGCCGTTGTACGTCTGCACCGACGGTCGCGGGTGATCGGTCGGCAGGTTGAGCACCGTGGGCGCATCCGCTAGCTGCTGCTGCCAGTAGCGTGCCAGGCGCTCGCCCTCAGGCCCGGCCAGCAGCGTATTTTGCCAGCGCGCATAGTCGGTATAGTGCAGCGTAGGAGCGGCAAGCTCCACCGGACGGCTCTCCTTGATCGCCGGGTAGAGCAGGCCCAGCTCGTGCGTCAGCACCGCCAGCGACCACAGATCGGCGACGATGTGATGCACGACCAGCAGCAGCACGTGCTCCTGCGCGCCGCGCGTAAATACGTCGATCCGCAGCAGCGGGCCGCGCTCAAGATCGAAGGGCCGCTGCGTCTCCTGTGTCAGCCGCGTCGCAAGCTCGGCCTCGCTCCAGCCCGTGGCATCCGCCGCGCCGAAGCTCAGCTCCATCTGCGGCTGGACGCGCTGGAACGGCTCGCCTTGCCGCGCGCTGAACGTCGTGCGCAGCGCGGGATGACGCTCGACCAACGTCTGGAACGCCTGCCGCAGCGCGCTCAGGTCCAGATCCGAGCGGATGCGGACGGCGCTGGCGATATGGTAGGCGCTGCTGTTTGGCGCGAGCTGATGCAGGAACCAGAGCGCGCGCTGGCCGTGCGAGAGCGGCTGCTCCGCTCCTTCGTCGGTTGCCGCGACCAGCTCGATCTCCACCTGCGGCGCGTCGATCTGCGCGAGCAGCTCCGCCGCCAGTTGCGCCAGCGTGCGCTCCTCAAGGAACGAAACCATCGGCACGACGACCTCAAGCTGCGTCTCGATCGTATGCTGAAGCTCGACCGCCATCAGCGAGTCGATGCCGAGCGTGCTGGTCGGCTGGTGCGGCTCCACGCGATCCAGGCTCACGCCCAGCACATGCGCCACCTGGGAGCGCAGATAGGCTTGCAGCAGCGACTCTCGCTCGGCTGGCTCTGCGGCCAGCAGGCTTGCGCGGCTCAGCTCCACGCCGATCTGCTCGGTAGCCGTATCCTCCAAGATATTGCTGCCGATCGTGTCCAGACGATCGGCCAGAAACGCCTGGCGTGCGGCGCTGCGCTGGATCTTGCCGCTAGAGGTCTTGGGCACGCCGCCGGGCTTCAGCAGCACAACGCCATAAACTTGTAGCTCGTGCGCGTCGGCCACGGCCTTGCGAATCGCCGCCGCCATCTCGTCGATCGGCGTGTTGCGATGCTCGCGCTCGACCTCCTGAACGACGACCAGGCGCTCCTCGCAGTCTTTGTTCAGCGCAAAGGCCGCGCCGCAGCCGGGACGCAGCGCCGGGTGGCTGCGCTCGACGGTCAGCTCGATGTCCTGCGGATAGTGGTTGCGACCGCGAATGATGATCAGGTCTTTCAGCCGTCCGGTGACGAAGAGCTCGCCGTCGCGCACAAAGCCGAGATCGCCGGTGCGCAGGAACGGGCCTTCCCCCGTGTCGGCGGTGTAGGCGCGGAAGGTATATTCAGTCTCGGCGGGCTGATTCCAGTAGCCCTGCGCCACGCTCGGCCCCGCCACCCAGATCTCGCCAACCTGATCGGGCGCGCAGCGCTGCCGCGTGGTCGGCTCGACGATCGCCAGCGTCTGGTCGAGCCAGATCTGCCCGCTGCTCACCAGCGTCTGGGCGTTGGGCGCGTCGGGCACGGCGGTCACGATGCGGTCGCGCTCAAGCGCCGTCAGGTCGATCGTTTGGAAGACCGGCGGCTCTGTGGATGATGCGCCCGTGACAAAGAGCGTCGCCTCGGCCAGACCGTAGCAGGGATAGAATGCCTCGCGCCGGAAGCCGCACTCGGCGAAGGTCGCGGCAAAGCGCTCCATCGTCTCGGCGCGGATCGGCTCGGCTCCGTTGAACGCCACCTTCCAGTGGCTCAGGTCGAGCGTCGCGCGCTGCTCCGGCGTGATCTTGCGCGCGCACAGATCGTAGGCAAAGTTCGGCCCGCCGCTGGTTGTCGCCTTGTAGTGTGAGATCGCCTGGAGCCAGCGGAACGGGCTTTGCAGAAACGCAACCGGCGACATCAGGACGCACGGCTGTCCCAGGTACAGCGGATGGAGCACGTTGCCGATCAGGCCCATGTCGTGGTAGAGCGGCAGCCAGCCAACCACCAGTGTCTCGCCGTGGTGCCCGAAGCCCGCCTTGATGATGCGCTCGTTGTGCAGCAGGTTGCCGTGGCTGACCATCACACCCTTCGGCGCGGCGGTCGAGCCGGAGGTATACTGCAAGAACGCCAGGGTCGTGCTCGTGATGTCGGGCTGCCGCCATGCGGCGGCGGATTCGGGCGCGATCGTGTCGGAGGCCACCCATTGTAGCGCCTGGAAGTCGGGGTCGTGCGCCAGCGCGGGGGCGATTCGCGTCATGATCGGCGCGACGGTCAGCGCGATCTGCGGCCGGGCGTTATGAACGATCGAGCGGATGCGCGGCAGCGTGCGCTCCATGCGCGCGCCATGCGGCGGATAGGCCGGCACCGCGATCACATCGGCGTAGAGGCAGCCAAAGAAGGCGGCGACAAAGTCGAGGCCGGGCGGATACAGCAGCAGCGCACGGTCGCCTGGCGCGCTCACGCTTTGGAGCTGCGCCGCAATCGCACGCGCCTGCTGATCGAGCTGCGCGTATGTCAGCCGAACGGCCTCGCCGTCTCCATCAGTCAGGAATGTATAGGCTTGCTGTTCGGGTTGATGAGCGGCTCTCCAGCGTAGGAGATCGACCAATGTGGAGCATGCAAACGGAAGATCAGAAAGGCAAGTGCTCATTGCGCCGCGACGCCTCCAAGCTCGATCACGGGCAGCCCCATGAACCATTGTGTGTTCATTCCCAGCTACTTCCTCTAGCGTTGGTGTGTGTTCAGGGAATTCTGTGAAGATGCAGCCATCGTTCTTCTTTCAGGGAAGCTCCTCCGCGATTTATGTTAGGAGAGATGGCTTCTCAATCCTGTATCGAACGAAGGTAGAGATGTCCAGGCCCGTGCTGATTGCTACACAGGATTGAGGGCGTGTTGAACATTCAGGTGAAGATATTTAATTATGTAACCGGTGCCGATTATAGCTCAGATGAGCCACGTATGTCAACCTAGAGCGGTATTGTGTCCGACTTGTGATCCCCGCTGGCGTGCCCTTACGACGCATGATCGCTTGAGCCGCATCCTGCCCCGACATGCAGGAACAATCTTCGGATAGTACTTTTGGACAGAACTGATCTAAGCGTTGGAGCGGGATAATGCTGCACTTTTGCGCCATTCTCACGCTATGAATATTGTTGGTCGAACGTCTCCGGATTCTGGAGGGTAGCGCTGGAGCGAGGCAGGAATCGTGTGGCAGCTCAGGGGCGACATTCGTTCGGCGTGAATCTTTACAGAATATGGTCGGCTCCAGGTGTATCATCGACTGATTGTGGGACCGTCAAACAAGTAATCAAAAATAGTCAACTAAACGTTTAGAAGCGTGTGCGCTATGAGCGATAGTAGAGCGCCATTGCGTGCTTCGTAGCTCTACCTAGACGGGCGTTGTACGATAAGTCGGATACGCTCTCGATACGCTTCACTATAACTTAAGCAGCATTCTCGCCAATTATCAAAGCCAGGGACAAACTGAGCTGCGCGCCGTGGCAACGCAGGTCTTTTGGCATACGACTTTTGAAGGACCAAAGAACCGGGGGAGAACAGGAGAAGATTCCTCGCCGCTGCTCAAGAACAAGGGAACAAAGGAGCAAAAGAGCAAAAACTTCACTCCCGTGTTTCCGTGCGCCCTCGGCTTCCGTGCCTTCCTGGAAGCCCACAGGCCGTGTCCTGGGCAGCACGGTATTGTTAGGTGGCGCACCCAAGAGAGCCATTCAGCATCCTTATGGACTGTGGTATGCTTTCTGCCATCTCGTGCATCTCATTGACAAGCCCGTGTCCTACCAAAGGAGCATGATGTGGAAACAGTGATCAAGCCGATGTTCCTTTTCGCCGACAGCCAGCTCATGTTCTGGCGCAGCGACGACCGCCTGCTGCTCGATCGGGTGCGTGCCGCGCTGGACGGAGATCTGTATGACGGTCCGATCAAGGCCGCGTACATCGGCGCATCGAACGGCGATGTTCGCGAGTTTTACGAGCTTTTCGTCGCGGCGATGGAGGGTATCGGCATCGAGGATTGCCGCATGATTCCGTCGATGCCGTCGCCGGAGGATGAGGCGTATCTGGCGGAGGCCAGCGTGATCCTGCTGGCTGGCGGCGATCCCTGGCGCGGCTGGACGATCTTCAAAGAGATCGGCCTGGTCGAGCGGCTGATCGAGCGGTACTACGCCGGAGCGGTGCTGATCGGCATCTCGGCGGGCGCGATGCAACTGGGCCTCAAGGGCTGGAGCGAAGACCGGCAGCTGCCGGGCGGCCAGTTCGATACGCTCAAGCTGGTGCCCTATGTCGTCGACGCGCACCAGGAGCCTGCCTGGCAGAATCTCCAGCAGGTTGTGCGCGCCCTGGGCGAGGGCGTGCGCGGCATCGGCATTCCAGCGGGCGGCGGCGCGATCTTCCATCCCGACTGGTCGATCGAGCCGATCCGGCACTCGCTGCTTGAGTTTACGCTGGTCGACGATCAGATCCAGCAGACGCTCCTGCTGCCGCCGGAGCCGCTCGGACTCGAAGCCAGCGCGTAAACCCACCTCACGATCAGCGGCTGGTCAAACCCCCCAGCCCCCCACGTTGTCGTTCTGCACCACAGCGCTGCCGCATGAAATTCGGCTCGTTTGACACCTCATGCATACTCATCCTATGGATGATATTGCTCGCTACAATAAAGCGCGCTGGGAAGAGCTGGCTCAGGCCAATGTCGGATATTCGCGACCCTTCCTCGATCTGGACGCGGCATCAGCCCGCAAGCTGGTCGATCCCTACGGCGTGATGGGCGATGTGCGCGGCAAAGACGTGCTGTGTCTTGCCAGCGGCGGCGGTCAGCAATCGGTAGCGTTTGCGCTGCTGGGAGCGCATGTCACCGTGCTCGACCTTTCCGAGACGCAGCTTCAGCGCGATCGAGCCGCCGCGCAGCACTACGGCGTGCAGATCGAGATCGGGCAGGGCGATATGCGCGATCTGAGCCGCTTCGCCAACGCCAGCTTCGATCTGGTGTGGCACGCCTTTTCGATCAACTTCGTGCCGCAGATCCAGCCAGTTTTTCGCGAGGTCGCGCGGGTGCTGCGTGACGGCGGCCTCTACCGCATCGAGTCGCACAACCCCTTTATCATTGGCATGAGCGAAGAAGACTGGAACGGCGTGGGCTACTCGCTGCGGGCCGCGTATCTCGACGGGGCCGAGGTGGTCTTTGACGATCCCTACTGGACCTTCGAGGGCTATGACGGCAGCCGTGAGCGGGTGCAGGCGCCGCGTGAATTTCGCCACAGCCTCAGCAGCATCGTCAACGGGCTGATCGGCCAAGGCTTTGTGCTGCTTGGTATCTGGGAGGAGCTGAGCGGCGATCCGCAGGCGCAGCCGGGCACCTGGGAGCACTTCAAAGCGATTGCGCCGCCGTGGCTTACCTGCTGGGCTGCCTATCGTCCGGGCCTGCTCAAGGAGCGGCATGAATCGCGTTAAGTTCTCGAATATCGCTCATGGCGATCACATCTTTGCTAATCCGGTGGGCGAGGCGAAGATCGACCGTGTGCTTGGCCTGCTCGACCTGCCACAGGGCGCGCGCGTGCTCGACGTGGGCTGCGGCAACGCGGAGCTGTTGCTGCGTCTGATCGAGCGCTACGATGTTGTCGGTGTGGGTGTGGACCCAAACGCCGAGGCGCTGGCCGAGGCCCGGCGCCGCTCCGCCGGACGAGTGCCAGCCAACCGCTTAGAGCTGCACCAGCTTCCGGTCGCGGAGTTTGCAGCGCCGCCGGGTACATTCGACGCCGCGCTGTGTATCGGCGCGACGCACGCCTACGGCGATTATCTTCACACGGTAGCCGCCTTGAAAGCGCTGGTCCGGCCCGGCGGCGCGCTCCTGCTGGGCGAGGGCTACTGGAAACAGCCGCCCGCTCCGGAGTACCTGGCGCTGCTCGGTGCCACGCCCGACGAGCTGACCGATCATGCCGGCAATGTGGCGCGCGCCGTGGCAGCGGGCCTGATCCCGCTGTACAGCGCTGTCAGCAGTGACGACGAGTGGGATCATTACGAGGGGCTGTATTGTCGCGCGGTGGAGCGCTATGTTGCCGCCCACCCCGACGACCCCGACAGCGCCGAGTTTGGGGACTATATTCGGCGCTGGTACGCGGGCTACCTGCGCTGGGGCCGCGCAACTCTCGGCTTTGGCCTCTACCTCTTTCAGACCTAGGCCAGTCAAACCTCTCGCAGCATGGAAATCCTAACAAGGTGTTGTACCCAGAGCGTGGAGATCCCCGGCGTTGCCTGGACATCTCCGCTGCTCTGCTGAGACGCTGCATCATGGTCATGCAGATCATGCGTTCTTTGTATCGGTACGTTTGTCCTGAGTAACGCCATGCATCTGTTTGATGATGCCTGGGAGCAAAGTCCGGGTTTCTGAGCATCCCTGCCGCGGCTTATAATCCCTATTAAACCTCTTTTTAACCAAGCGTCGGGACGCGGCGCAGGCTATCCGCACGGTTCGATCGTTCCCAGGAGGATCGAGTCGCATCAACAGCAGGGGAGATGCCACATGAAACACCAGCACCAGGTCGTTGGCAAGAACAAGACGCCTCGATGGCTCCACGTCGTCTGGCTCTTGGTGATCGGCGCGGCACTCGCAGCATCGTCGGCTCCGGTTGCGAACGCCACGCACTCCGACACAGGCTCGTACAAGCGTCACCAGGCGTTGATCCACTGGGCGACCGGCGATGGCAACAGCCAGGGCGCGAACGACGAGGATTACTGCGCCGACTCGCAGACCGGCAGCATGAGTGCCGACACGGCGGGCGTGCGCGTGCGCGACACGCTGGTCGTAGCCTCGCCGCGCTGGGACGGTACCGGCAACTGGCGTCTGGACCTGTGGAAAACACCGTCGCGCTGCACCGCCTACACCGATCGCAACTGGATCGAGCTTGAGTACCGCGTCGCCGACGACTGGAGCGGCAGATGCGGCGGCGGCTGGGCGCAGTATAGCTGTGTCGAGCACTACACGCCGATCTATACCTCGCAGTACGGCCACTACCACTACACCTGGAATAACTCGTATCTCGTCACGACGCACATCGATGGCGGCTACACCGAGTACCGCGAACTCATCAACCACGAGAGCGGGCATCTCTTCGGCTTGCTCGACGGCGCGGGCGATTGCCCCGGCAGCATCATGCATAACCGCTGGTATGGCTGCTCGAACTGGCCCTACTGGTATCCGAGCACCGGCGACTTCAACTCAGTTGTCGCGATCATGAATGGCCGCTAAACCAGGCGTGAACCGCTGAGGTTGCTTGCTGTTGCACCGACCTGAAGATTAAGGAGTACACACATTATGCTGCGACGATTGATGAACCGCCAGGTGTTTCTCCACGCGATTGCAATGGCGCTTGTGTTTGCGGCGATCGTGTCGCTGCGCGGGCAGAACGTGCGCGCGCAGCCTACCTGGGACAGCGGCCTGCTGGTCAATACGCGCGCCAGCCTCCGCACCTGTATGGTGACAGCGCCGGGCCTGGCGTCGAAAGCGCCCGCGATTGCCCAGCAGCTCGCCCGTGGCCTCGAAAAGGTCCGCCAGCATAGGGATTGGGAGCCGGCCGGTCTGGGCCGCGCGATCCCGAATATCGAGCGGGCCTGCGCGGGCGCGCAGATCCCCACCCGCGCCCTTGAGAAAGGCTCGGTGGTCGGCCCCGGCATGACGACCAACCCGACGCCGTTCCGCTCGGTGATCTTTGTGCTCGACGAGGCGACAGCGGATCAGGTGCTTGGCAAGGGCACCAACGCCGGTCTGTTCCCCTTCGAGATGATGGCCGTGGGCGAGCACGAGTCCGTCGAGGTCACGTCGGGCCTGGTCGTGCGCGAGGGCTTCGTCGAGAGCGCCGACTTCGCCGATCCGTATCTGTCGCTGGCGCTGGGCCTGGAGCCGAGCAAGCACTTCGAAGCACCGGCAGGCGCGCAGAGCACCAAGTAGTCTCCGCTCAGTCATCGTAACCGAACGACCACAGGGCAAGCGCGGCGCTTGCCCTGTGCGCTTTAAGCGTATCCGATTGTATCCCGATCGAGCAAGACACCGCCAGCGCGGCGACAGGTCATGCCGTCACCTGGACATGCCCCGAAAAAACATGTTAAGCTGATTGCGAAGGAGGTGAGCATGATCCCAGGCTTCGGCGGGCATTACCGCCTGTATCGGCTTGCGGCGGCGCTCGATCGGCTGCGCGCGCTGCCACCGAACGCCACCATATCGCTCGCGAAAGCGGCACATCTGCTGGGCGCATCCGAGGCGCACATGCGCAAGCTGGTGCAGCGCTATGCTGGCTCGGATGCGCTGGATGGCAATACGGTCAGGGTTGCCGCGCTGCGGCAGGCGATCCGTCAGGCGCGCGAGGCTCGTAAGCGCCGCTGACATGTCGCGGATCGGCCGAGTGCTCTTGCACGCGGCGGCGCGTTATGCCGCGCTGCTGGTAGCGCCTTGCATGGCGCGATCATACCTGCGATTGCTGCGGCTTGCGACGGGGCGCGCGCTGCTCGTACCAGCGCATCAGCGGTGTGACGCTAATGCCATGGATCACGATCGAGACGGCGATGATCGACAGCACGATGCCGGTGAGCCGCTGTGCGAGCGTCTCTTCCAGGCCATAGGCGATTGCGTACATTAAGTAGTAGATCGAGCCGATGCCGCGAATGCCGAACCAGCCGATCAGCCCGCTCCGCACGCGATCCAGGCCGCTGCCGAGCAGACCAAGCGCCACGGCCAGCGGGCGGACGATCAGAAACAGCAGCGGCGCGAGCCAGAGCACCTCCGGTACCCAGTACTCGCCCGTGAGGACAGCGCCCACGAGCACAACGGTGCCGACCGAAAGCAGATGCTCCAGCTTATCGTTGAAGTCCAGCAGCGATACGGCCAGAAACTGGGCAGCGTGCTCAGGCTGCTGCGTGACCACCTCCAGGCTCTCCTCTTTGTTGTCGAGCGTTACCGGCGGGAGTTCGGCGGGCTCCGGCGCGTGGTCTGCCGTCCGTAGCTCGATGTAGCGCAGCGCGTAGCCTGCGGCAAAAACTGCCAGAAAGCCGTAGCCGTAGACCAGCTCGGCCAGGCCGTAGGTCAGCGCGATCAGGCCAAGCACCAGAAACTCGTGCAGGCTGAACGCGGTGCTGATGCGCTGCTGCATAAAGAGCGCGGCCTTGCCCACCAGCCATCCGGTGATCCCGCCGATGAGCAGCCCGACGGTCACCGCCCAGAGCATGTCCCAGGCAAGCCAGCTCAACAGGCTAAACGATCGATCGCTCCATACGTCGAGCAGAGCGGACTTGTGACCGGGATGAAGTCCCAGCAGGCCAAGGCCGAGCATCACGAACGGAAACGCCGTGCCGTCGTTGAGGCCGCCCTCGCCGCTGATGCTGTAGCGCAGCTCGTCACGATCGCTTGCGTGCTGCATCTGCACGTCCGAGGCCAGCACCGGATCGGTCGGAGCGAGCACCGCGCCCAGCAGCACGGCAGCGCCCAGCGGCAGACCAAGCAGCAGCGTGCCGATCAGCGCGATGGCCGCGATCGTGATGATCATCGTGATCGTCGCCAGACGAACCGGCAGCAGCCAGCGCGTATCGGTCGGCGACTGGCGCATGTTGAGGCCCACCGTGAACAGCGAGACGATCACGGCGATCTCCGAGAGACGCTCGAAGAGATGCGCCTCTTGCACGATGTCCCATGAGAGCAGCCCAAGCGCGCCCGGTCCGAGCAGCAGCCCGATCCCCAGATAGACGGTGCCGATTGAGAGCGGCAGGCGTTGCAGCACCGGCGTGGCAAATGCCAGACTTACGAGCAGCACGCCGGTGGTGAGAAACCAGTAGATTGCAGCCATGTGTGGTTATGTATCCCGGCTCATGCAGAATCAACAACGTTTTCCCAAAACAGTTGCCAGTTCTGAGGTTTGAAGGTTTCGAGTTCAAGGCTCAAAGTTCAGACTCAGGGTTGCTCCCTTGTTCCTTGTTCTTGGTTCTTTCGTCTGTTTCGCAAGCGGCGTGCCAGAGGCATCTCATCGTAGGATCGAACTATGGTATCCTGTGCGAGCGCGCCGCTAGCGCTTGCTACCTGGGCAGATGCCAAAGGCTTGAGCGCCCGTCATACAACCGATTCATGCCATCAGACAAGGAACATCGTCATGATCTGGCTTCAATTTGTGATCTGCGCGCTGCTTGTCGTCGTCGTGGGCAGCCTATTGTCGCGATACGCCGATATTCTGGCCGAGAAAACCGGCCTGGGCCGAAGCTGGGTCGGCGCGGTGCTGCTGGCGGGCGCGACATCGCTGCCGGAGCTGACGACCGGCATTAGCGCGGTGGCGATCGTCAACGATGTGAATCTGGCGGCAGGCGGTATTCTCGGAAGCTGCCTGTTCAATCTGCTGCTGCTGGGCATGCTCGATGTTGCCTCTGGTAGCACGCCGCTGCTGCGCCGCGCCGAGCCGTCGCACATTCTGTCGGCTGGCTTCGGCTGTGTCATGCTGCTGCTCGTCACGCTCGGCCTGTACGTCACCGCGACGTTCAGCCCGCTGGTGCTGGGCTGGATCGGCCTGCCGACCCTGCTCATTCTACTGGTGTATGCGGTCAGCGTGCGCATGATCTCGTTCTTCGAGAAGCGCCGCGTGCAGGAGGTGCTGGCCCAGGAGGCGGTGGTGTATCAGTACGCGACGATTCCGCTGTGGCGAGCCGTGCTGAGCTTCATCCTGCTGGCGGCGTCGATAGCTGTGCTGGGGCTGTGGCTGGCAATGATCGGCGAGACGATCACCGCCGTCACCGGCCTGGGCACCAGCTTTGTCGGCGCGATCTTCCTGGCGATCACCACATCGCTGCCGGAGATCGTCGCGTCGTTCGCGGCGCTGCGCCTGAACGCGGTCGATCTGGCGGTGTCGAATATTTTCGGCTCGAATATCTTCAATATCGCGGCGCTGGCGATCTACGACTTCTTTTATCTGCCCGGCGATCTGTGGGCACAGATCGCTCCGATCCACAGTTTCACCGCGATTGTCGCCGCGCTGATGACCGCGCTGGCGATCATCGGGCTGGTCTATCGCGCCGAGAAGAAGCCGCGCTGGCTGGTGGGCTGGGAGTCGTTCCTGCTGATGGTGCTCTACCTTGGCAGTATGTACGTCGTCTATCGCGTCACGCTGTAGCCGAACGCAGACACGGCTGGCATACATGTTGCTGCCTGAGGCCATAGCACGAGCTAGCGAAGGAGGAAACCATGCAGAGGCCGAAGCTCACATCCGATCGCGCTGAAACGATTATCAATACGCTGCGTGATAATCCTGGCGTCACGATGACGCTGAGCGAAATCTCTGACGAAACCGGGCTGCCCGCCGACGAGCTGGCGGCGCATCTCGAAGAGCTGCTGTCGCACGGCCTGATCTTGAACGAGAAGACCGGCGATGGCCTGGATACCTATCGCTTCCCCGACGAGTACCAGCGCGGCAGCACCCCGTAAGCGTGAGTCGACCTGAGGGATCGGCGGTCACACCGGTTTGTAGCCGGGTGTGGCCGCTTCGTTGTGTGAGCGCCGCATCCCTTCTTTTATTGGCATAATGATACGCGGACAGGTGCCTTGCTCGACTGGCTCAAGCGCATCAAGCAGGCGGGTCGCTCGACGCGCGCAGAGGAAAGAAGAGCGGCAGCGTCAGCAGCAGCGTCAGCAGCAGCACGAGCGCGCCCGCGACGATCGCGCGGGGAGCGCCCGCGCTCATGCCCAGCCGCTCGGTCATGCCGGAGACGCCCAGCGTATCGAGCAGCGAGAGCAGCCAGCGGCTTACGGCGGAGCGCGGCATGCTGAGCGCCTGCGCCGCTCTGGCAACGCCCAGCGAGCCGAGGGACGGCAGCCCGATCAGCGTGATCGCGTACAGGCTGATCACGCGGCCCCGCAGCTCGCCCGGCACACGGAGCTGGATCATCGTCGCGATCATCGTGGTGAAGACCGTGGAGCTGATGCCGACGACGATCAGCAGCGCCACGCCGACCCAGAACCAGGGACTCAGAGCAAAGGCGCTCAGCGCGACACAGAAGAGCAGGCCGCTCAGCACCAGCACGCGACCGTGGCGCTGGATGTTGGGCAGCGACGACATCGCGAACGCGCCGATCAGCGCGCCCGCGCCGCCCGCCGAGAGCAGCGTGCCGTAGCCGCCCGCGCCGGTGCGCCATACGTCATCGGCGAAGACCGGCAGGAGTTGCTGGTACGAGCGGGCAAAGAGCGCGGCCAGCGCCGAGAGCAGCAGCAGAAACAACGTCGTCTGGTGCCGCGCGGCGTACACGAAGCCGCCAAACAGGGCATCCCACACCGAGCGGCGGCTGTGGTGCCGTGGCGGCAGGTCGCGCATCGACCACAGCGCGCGCAGCACTGCGGTAAAGCTGATCGCGTTGATCATAAACAGCCAGCCCGCGCCAATACTGTCGAGCAACAATCCCGCCAGCGCAGGGCCGACCAGCGCCGCGCCGGTGTAGGTCGCCGAGTTGAGCGAGAGCGCATTGAGCAGGTCTTTGCGCGGCACCAGCTCTGGAATCAGCGCCTGGCGCGTCGGATTATCGAAGGCCAGCAGCAGCGCTCCGGCGAAGGTCGTCAGCAGGATATGCATCGGACGGATCGCGTCGGTCCAGGTCAGAACCGCCAGCAGCGCCGCCAGCAGCAGCGAGGCGGTCTGCGTGATGTACAGCAGCTTGATCCGATCGACCCGATCGGCGACCGCGCCGCCGATCGGCGGCACGACGACCATCGGGATAGCGAAGCTGAGGCCCAGAAAGCCCAGGTAGAGCGGATTGTTGCCGGTCAGCTTATAGATCAGCCAGCTCTGCGCGACGTTCTGCATCCAGGTGCCCATGTTGGAAACCAGCAGCCCGCTCCAGATCAGCGTAAAATTGCGATGGCGTAGCGCCGGGTAGCGAACCCGCGCCTGTGATGTCGTTGCCACAAACCTTCCTTCTCTCTCGTTTCGAGTTCCAAGTTTCGAGTTCCAAGTTTCAAGTTCCAGGCCCTCATCCCGGTCCCAGAGGTCGCCCATGCCGGGGTACCATGCCGGGTGCCATGCGGGTGCCAGGCCCAGAGGGCACCCGCATGGCACCCGGTTCTTGGTTCTCCGCTACCTGATCGCTAAAGTTTATATGGTATACTTCCGACACACCCCAGTCGCATCGAGCATCCGACACCTGGGATCGGAGCTAAAAGTGTTACTGCGTCTATTCTTCGCCTGCTTGCCAGCCGCGCGAATAGCGTAGTGTGTTCCTGAGGACGTAATGGCACGTCGCGCATACCCGCTCGTTCCGATCATGCCCGCTCCCGCATCGCTAGCCGATCCTCCACAGCCTATGCTGTCGCCCGCTACGGCAGACGCGGTCGCTGCGCTGCGCGAGAGCGAGGAGCGTCTGCGCCTGGCGCTGGCCTCCGCCGATATGGGCACCTGGCACTGGGATGCTCGCACCAACCAGGATACGCGCGATGCCAGCCTCAATCGTATCCTGGGTCTGGCCGCCGAGGAGTCGTCGCAACCGCTGGAAGATTTCATCGAGCGGATCGTGCCCGACGATCGTGCGCTGGTCGTCGCGGCGATCGAGCGCGCGCTTCAGCAGCACACCGATTACGATGCCGAGTTTCGGATCATGCGCCCCGACGGCACGATCCGCTGGCTGCGTGATCGCGGCAAGCTGATCTGCCATCCCGACGGCAGCCCGGCGTATATGACCGGCGCGGTGATCGATGTCACCTCCCGCAAACAGGCCGAGAACGCTCATCAATTTTTGACCGAGGCCAGCGTTCTGCTCTCTGGCTCGCTGGACTATACCACGACGCTGCATACCGTCGCCCATTTGATTGTGCCGCGACTCGCCGATTGGTGCATCATCGATATGCTGGCCGACGACGGATCGATCCAGACGCTCGTCGTGGCGCACTCCGACCCGGCCAGGGAGTCGATCGGCTGGGACATGGTGCGGCGCTACCCGATCAACCCGGAGGCGCCAGGCGGCACGGCGTATGTGCTGCGTACCGGCCAGCCGGAGCTGGTGCCGGAGATCTCCGATTCGTTTCTGGAAGCCGTCGCCGCCGATGCCGAGCATCTGCGCCTGCTGCGCACGCTGGGCATCACCTCGTCAATCTGCGTGCCGCTGATCGCACGGGGGCGCACGCTGGGCACCATCGCGCTGGTGACAGCCGAGTCGCGTCGTCGCTTTGATGTCGACGATGTGCCGCTGGTAGAAGATCTGGCGCGGCGCGCGGCGCTGGCGGTGGATAACGCCCGCCTGCATCAGGAGACGCAGCAGCACGCGCGGCGCTCCCAGGCGCTGGCGATGGCCTCGCACCTCTTTGCCGAGGCGAACCTGGATCTTCAGGAGGTGCTGGATCGGTTTACGCGCGTTGTGGCCGAGCTGATCGGCGATTTCTGTTCGCTCCGGCTGATAGCCGACGATGGGCCGTGGCTGGTGACGATGGGAGTGTACCATCCCGATCCCGCAGCGAGGCCGCTGGTCGAGGCGGTGAATGCGCTGCCGTATCGGGTGGACGAAGGCTTTATGGGCCAGGTGATCCAGAGCGGGCAGACGCTGCGCATCCCTGAGCTTTCGCCGGAGGAGGTGCGCGCCATGATCAAGCCGGTGCTCTGGCCCTACCTGGAGCAGGTTGGCCTGTACAGCGTGCTGATGGCTCCGCTACGGGTGCGCGGCCAGATCATCGGCGCGGTCGGCGCGACGCGCAGCACGCCCGGACGGCCCTACACGGCGGACGACGAGGTCTTTCTGCAAGATCTGGCCGACCGCGCGGCGCTGGCGATCGACCACGCGCGGCTCTACGCGGCGGAGCGGCGGGCCAAGGAGCAGGCCGAGCGCGCGGTGGATCGGACCACCCGGCTGCAACAGATCACCGCCGCCCTATCGGCCTCGCGCTCGCCCGATCAGGTAGCCCAGGTGGTGCTGCACCAAGGCATCGCGGCGCTGGGCGCGTACGCCGGGATGATCATGCTGCGCACCACGGACGGCGCGGCCTATGAGCTGCTCGACGCGACCGGCTATGCCTCGGAGCTGTGGGAGGCGTGGGAATACCTGCCGATCGACGCGCCGCTGCCGCTGGCTGACGCCGGACGAACCGGGCAGCCGATCTGGATTCCTTCACGAGCGGTCTATGCCGAGTGCTATCCGCATCTGATGACGATGTTGACCGATCGCACAGCGGCGCTGGCGGCGATTCCGCTTGAAACCGACGCCAATCCAATCGGGGTGCTCGGCCTGAGCTTTGCATCCGACCAGTCGTTTACCGCCGACGATCAGACCTTTATGCTGGCGCTGGCCCATCAGTGCGCCCAGGCGATCGAGCGCGCGCGGCTGTACGAGGCGGAGCAGCAGGCTCGCTCCGAGGCCGAGGCAGCCGTGCGCGTGCGCGACCAATTCCTGTCGATCGCGGCGCACGAGCTGAAAACGCCGCTGACGGTGCTGCTGGGCAACGTGCAACTGATCCAGCGGCGCTCCATGGAGACGGGAACCTTCGGCGAGCGCGATCACCGGGCGCTGGCGCTGATCGAGACGCAGGTATTGCGGCTCAACGGGCTGATCAATGCGCTGCTTGACATCTCGCGGATTCAGTCGGGGCAGCTCAGCATCCAGCCGGTGCCGCTCGATCTGGGCGCCTTGGCCGAGCGGGTAGTTGCCGAAGTGCAGCCGACGCTCGGCCCGCAGCATGCGCTGAGCTGCGAGCGTGAGGCCGAGCCGCTGCTGGTGAACGGCGACGCGGTGCGGCTGGAACAGGTGCTCCACAACTTAATCGCCAACGCGATCAAGTATAGTCCGCATGGCGGCCAGGTGTCTGTGCGCGTGGAGCGGTGCAACGACAAAGTTTGCCTGCTCGTCCGCGACGAGGGCATCGGCATCCCCAAGAGCGCGCTGCCGCATCTCTTTCAGCGCTTCTTTCGCGCCGCCAACGCCGATCTGCACCACATTACCGGCCTGGGCGTCGGGCTGTACGTCGTGAAAAAGATCGTGTCGCTGCATGGCGGCAGCGTGACGGTGACGAGCACCGAGGGCGGCGGCAGCGTCTTTACGGTGGCGCTGCCGAGCCGCTGGATCGCCCCGCCGCCAATCTTCTAGCGCGGCTGCCGCACTGCCTGCGCTCCACCGAGTAGCAGATCAGTGTTCCGAGATGGTGACAGACCGGTGATCGGCATACTCTGGGATCGTTGACATCGGCGGGCGCTCGTGATCGCGGATGTCGCGTACGTCAAGATGAAAGCCGTCCTGTGCCTCGCAGATCAGCTTGAGGCTTTGGTTGAGCGGATCGAGCAGATGCAGCCGCTGGCGCGTTGCCAATCGCTGCATCACGACCTGGATGATCGCGAAGGCCATGCGCGATAGCGCCGGCAGCGGCTGGTTGCGGTGCAGCCGCTGGTGCAGATCGACCTGGGCCATGCCATCCAGCCCGATGTCGTGCAGCAGATCGATCAAGAGGCCCGTCTCGACGCCGTAGCCGGTGAAAAACGGCTGTCGCTCCAGCACCGCGCGCCGCCCGGCGTACTCTCCCGCCAACGGCTGAATGAAGCCGGATAGCTCAGGGTAGAACAGGTTGAACAGCGGTCGGGCTACCAGCTCGGTGACGCGCCCGCCGCCGGTTTCCAGAAGATGCTCGCCTGCCTGGATTGGACGGCGGTAGAAGCCTTTGGTGAACTGAATACGCGGCTCGTGCAGCAGCGGCCCGACCAGGCCATAGACGAAGCGCGGGTGAATATTGCGGATGTCCGTGTCGAGCCACACCACGATGTCGCCGCGAGTCGCCCAGAGGCTTTTCCACAGCGCCTCGCCCTTGCCAGTAAACGCCCCGTACTGCGACAATAGCTGCTGATGGATGTGTACCGGAACGCCGCGCGCGGCAGCGATCGCGCGGGTGTTGTCGGTCGATTGCGAGTCGATCACGACGATCTCATCGAGCAGCGGCAGCGCATCGTACAAGGGCTGTTTGAGCGCGTCGATCAGCGGCCCGATCGTTTCGGCTTCGTTGAGGGCCGGTAGCGCCAGGCTGATCGTGAGTCCCTGCTGTCGCTTCAGCGCGATCAATCGCTCCACATCGGCGAACTCGTCGCCGTCGAAGGTGTTTTCGGCAAACCAGCGATCGACGATCGCGGCGTGATCGCGGCGACGCTCGAAGTGCGCGACAGCCCGCTCTTCGAGCGGTGCAAGCTTGCGGCACGTTACGATCACCGTGCCCGCATAATCTACCAGCAGCGATTCCGCCAGCGGCCCAATCGCTCGGTCGGCAGCGCTGCGCCGACCCGTGGTGCCGATCACGATCGCATCATGGAGCACGGCCTCCTGCTTCAGCGCGGGTAATGTTGGTCCGGCTCGCTCCACCCATTGTGCGACATGCGCCAGCGTTTCGAGCGCGCCCAAATGCTGGCGCGCATTCGGCGCGAGCGGATAGCGCGGATCGGCGACCGACAGCAAGGTGACTGAGCCTGCGTTTGCGGCGGCCAGGGTACCCGCGATCTCGCTGCTAAGCGGCAGATTAGGACCACCTGCGGTCGGCAGCAAGATGCGCTGCGGCGGCGTCGGCTGCTGCTTGACGATCGCCAGATCGCACGGCGGCGCGGCTACCAGTTGCTGGAGCGGCGGGCCATACAGTCGCTCCGATGAAAACGTGGCGGTCGACCAGCCGAGCACCAGCAGATCGGCTTGTGTCTCGCGGGCCGCCTCGACGATCGCGGCGTAGAGCGAGGGCGCAACCCGCACCATCGTCTGGATCGGCGCTGCGCCATCGCCGGCGTGCTGAAGCAGCTCTTCGCGCATGCGCCGGACGCTGGCGACACTGGTGTTCAATGGCTGATCCTCAGGTATCTCTACGACTCCCAGCACCAGCACGACGCCGTCGTGCGCCTGTGCCAGCGTTGTCGCCAGCGGCAGAAGTTGCCCTGTTGCCTGTGGATCAAGCACCGGCAGAATCACAGTAAATGTGTGCCTGGTCGTCATGAAGAACCTCCTGAGATCTATGTCGGTGTTTGGGATGCAGCCAACATTCGCCTATCGCTAAACGTACGCGATGGGTTAGAGATCATTGTGTTTCAGTATCGACGGAGCTGGTGACAAACGTGGTTTTAATCTGGTTGCATCCGCTCATCTGGCGGCTGTGGGGCGGCGATGAATGCTTTCGCCGATCGATAGATGTGCCAACACCACCCAGGCATCATTGGGTGGTGTTGACGGTGTGTTGAGGCGCTGGTTGTCGGAGCCAGAGGCGAGCCGTCACCGGACACGAAAATCGTTCCACGCGGGCTTGGCCGAGCCGTCGGCGCGCAGCAGGCCCCACTTCTCGCTCCAGCCGTACTGATCGCGCAGGAAGAACCAGCAGGTCAGGGCGACATACCACGTGTTTTGCGACACGTTGAAGGTCGTGCGCAGATTCGCGGCCTGGGTGCTTTCGGATACTGCGTCGGTGCGCCAGCCGATCTCGGTGATGAATGTCCGCTTCCAGGTGTTGCTGCCCTCGTAGGCGGTGTAGGCGCTGCGGACCCAGCCCAGATAGGTTTGCAGACTGGAGCTTGAGACGGTGCTGCCCTGGCTGATATAGATGTGCTGCCCGATGTGATCGAGCGGATACTGGCCGGCATTGCCCAGGATCCAGTTCCAGCTGCCGACATTGATCCCGACGTTGTATGTCTCGCGCAGGTAGGTCGCGCCCGCGCTGGTCTGGTTCATGCCGCCGATCTCATGGCCGAAGAGGCCGCCGCTGATGATCTGGACGTTGAACTGGTTGTAGTAGCGTACTTGCGTCCACACATGTGCCAGCAGCGCCGCGAAGTTGGACGGGTAGATGTACGAGCAGCCGGTATAGCCATCCCATGGCGATGATGTCGCGTAGCAGTTGGGCTCGTTCCAGATCTCCCAATAGTAGACACGCCCCTCGAAGTGCTGCGCGACGCGCGCCGCC
The DNA here is from genome assembly GCA_036374795.1 of Herpetosiphonaceae bacterium. Classification (NCBI taxonomy): domain Bacteria; kingdom Bacillati; phylum Chloroflexota; class Chloroflexia; order Herpetosiphonales; family Herpetosiphonaceae; species Herpetosiphonaceae bacterium. The sequence goes on along the minus strand of DASUTC010000001.1, from coordinate 17,891 downwards.
TGGTAGCCGAACGTGTCGATGTAGGTGTTATGCCCATCGCCGCCGAACCGCTCGTAGCTGTTCTCCTGCCACTGCGCCTGCGAGCCGCTCAAGAACTCGTTGGACAGCAGGCCGATCGGCTCTATGCCCCGCGCGCGCAGCCGATTGACGATCGTGTCGTAGGTTTGATAGAACTGGGCGGTGTCAGTGCCCCAGGGATTGCGGAAGTTGACCCTGGCATAGCGCGCGCCGCTGGCCGCAAGCTGGTCCGCGATCTGATCGGTCAGCAGAATATTGCCGTAGTCGTCTACGGGCGCGCCGAACTGAAGCGATTTGGTGCCTGCCGCATGCGCGGGCCGCGCGCCGGGCAGCAAGGTGGCGCTGAGCAGGAAGATCGCCAGCAGGAGAATCTTCGTGAGCGAGTGTCCAGCTACGGCCCGTCGCCGGTTCGATGGGTTGGTCATGGCATGTCTCCTTGGGCGCTGTACGCAAGCTGTAGCGATGATCGCTGGGGGTGGGAGGGCTCCATTCTAGCAGGGAAGTAAAAAGATGTAAAGACGGGCACGATGTTGTCATCAGGTGGCCTGCCAACGATCGTGCGTGGTGCTGGTCCCGGCGCGAATTGGTATCAAAGTACTATGGCCTCGCGCGCCGCCCCTTGAGTACACTGGTAAAGAACTGGTAAAAACGATCCTGGCTAAAGACCATCGGTGATTCTGCTGATCGCCGCCGGATCGATCGCCTTGCTCACAAGGAGGTGCAGCCGCATAGCATACTCCACCGTCGCTCCCCCCACGACGACCTGCGGACTACGATGAATCTGTCGGTCGATTGACTAGCACTTTGGAGAAACGACGGATGAACTTGTCTTTTCAACGTCTGGCGCTGTGCCTGACGCTTCTCGGCGCGTGCCTGAGCATGCCCAACGCCTTCGCCGCCGATCACGCGGCAGCCGCTCGCCCGATCCTGCCTGCCCAGGGGCCAACCCTGCCCAATCGCTATATCGTCGTGCTCAAAGACGGCAGCAATCCGCGCTCCGTAGCCGCGCTGAGCGGCGTCCAGCCGACGCATCTCTACACCTCGGCGCTCACCGGCTTCGCGGCGGAGCTGAACGCCGGACAGCTCAACGCCTTGCAGCATAACCCCAACGTGGATTACATCGAGCACGATGCCGCCGTGACGCTCGACACGACCCAGAACATGGATGCCAACGGCGATCCGTGGGGCCTCGACCGCATCGACCAGCGCAATCTGCCGCTGTCGCGGACCTACACCTACACCGCGACGGGCGCAGGCGTGACGGCCTACATCATCGACACCGGCATTCAGGCCAACCACCCCGACTTCGGTGGGCGCGGCGCGAACGTCTACGATTCGTTCGGCGGCAACGGCAACGACTGTAACGGCCACGGCACGCACGTGGCGGGCACCGTTGGCGGCACGACCTGGGGCGTGGCGAAGAGCGTCAACCTGCGCGGCGTGCGCGTGCTGGACTGTGGCGGCTCCGGCTCGTGGTCGGGGGTGATTGCGGGCGTCGACTGGGTGCGGGCCAACGCGCAGAAGCCAGCGGTGGCGAATATGTCGCTGGGCGGCGGCTACAATGCCTCGGTCAACACCGCCGTGGCGAACCTGTCGAACTCCGGCGTCTTCGTGGCGGTGGCCGCTGGCAACAACTATAGCAGCAATGCGTGTAATGGATCGCCCTCCGGCACGCCGGAAGCCTACACCGTCGCGGCATCGGAGAAGAACGACGCCAAGGCGGTGTATAGCGACGTCGGCTCGTGTGTGGACATATACGCGCCTGGCTCGGCCATTAAATCGGCCTGGCTCAACAGCGGCACCCACACGATCAGCGGCACGTCGATGGCAACGCCGCACGTAGCGGGCGTGGCCGCGCTCTACAAGAGCGTCTACGGCGACGCGGCCAGCGCGACGGTCAGCAATTGGCTGTCCACCAACGCGACGCCCAACGTGATCAGCGGCAACCCATCGGGCACCGTCAACCGCCTGCTCTACGTTCCGCCGTTTGGCTCGCCGCCGACCACGGGCTGTCCCGAATCGTCGTGCTTGCTGATCCAGAACGCCTACATCAGCCACTTCACGGGCCTCGATTGCACCGGCGAAGAGCACTACTACACGCCCTACTTCAACTCCGACGGCATTCGCCGCTCGTGGAACGGCCAGGGCTTTGCCGGCAATACACTGCGCACCGTGACGAATCGCTCGTGGAAGGATAGCAGCGGCGTGTGCCGCAACGACTGGCCGAACGGCAACACGCTCAGCGGCTTTGTCCGCATCTACCGCGATACGCAGTTTACACCGGTGCAGGCCGCCTACATCAGCCACTTCACGGGTCTTGATTGCACGGGCCAGGAGAGCTACTACACGCCCTACTTCAACTCCGACGGCATTCGCCGCTCGTGGGATGGGCGCGGCTCGGTCGGCTCGATTGTGTACACGGCGACCAATAAATCATGGAAAGATAGCAGCGGCGCGTGCTACAACAGTTGGCCGAACGGCAATACGCTCAGCGGCTTTGTGCGGGTGTATCGCTAGTGCGTCGATCGGAGCAGTGCCGTGCTGCTCCCAGCTTGTGGGTGAAGATCGCGTCGGATGCGCCGTAGCTTCTGGCTGCGGCGCTTTGCTGTGCCGGATGTGCATCGATCCGGCGCGGCATGCGATCGTGCGGCAAGTGGGCGGTCGGCGGGCGGTACCGTGGTGGATTGGCAACCTCAGCGCGATCTGGCTCAATCATGCCGACGACATCGAGGACCAGGCAATGAAAATTAAGCTCATCATCTTTGCCGCCGCGCTCGTCGCCGTGTTTGGCTGGCCTTCTTGGCCGAGATCCCGCTGTGGGCCTCCGCAGCCATCGTCCTGATCGGCATCTGCGTCGAGGTAACGCGGATGTACGTCGGATCGTGATGGTGGGACTAAGGCTCGTCGCGCAGGTCGAGCAGCCAGGCGTCTGGCAGATAGCGCCCGATCAGGTAGCCATTCAGATCGACCCAGCGCGCTACACCGTTGAGCACGATCGCGTCTGAGCTGACGGCGATCCGCTCGGAGGCGGTGATCGTGCTGTCGGGATTGAAGACGACGTCGACGTGCCAGGGCCACTGGGAGCGCGCCGCATGCTCCCGCAGCCGCTCCGCCAGCCGTCCGCTGTTGGAGATCGGCTTGTCCAGCAGCCAGCAGACCTCGCGCGGCGCTAACCTCGCGAGTCCCTCGCCGATCAGATCGATCGCGCGGTCGGTTTCCTGCACCGAGCGATACGAGCCGTGGACGCTGGCAAGATCGCGGATACAGGTATCGCGGCACAGCATGATCAGGCCGCCGCTGAGCGCGGCCTCGACCGTGATCAACAGATTGAAGCCATCCACGATCAGCGCCTCGCCCGCGATCTGCCGGTGCTCGACGCGCGTCGCCAGCCGCCTGGCTCTGCTTGTGTCGGGGCAGGCAGCGCGTGAGATCGCGAGGCGCTGCCGCTCGTTGAGCTGATGCCGATCGCCGACCAGCTTCACGGCAGCCGTGGTGGTGTAGCCCCGGCTCAGCAGCCAGGATAGCTCGGCGGTGGCGATCCGCAGCGTCGCTACCCGCTCCGGCGCGAATAGCCGCTGGTCCTCAGGATGCGCCCCGCGATGCTGCTGTTTTCCCGAACTCACGTCCACCTCCTCGGCCCTTGAATCGCCTGCTGCCCACACGACGCATGATACGACACCGGCTGCGCGACAGGCATAAGCGCAGGGGGCAGGATGTGTCGTCCTGCCCCCGATCTCCTTGTTGCTGTGTTCTTCGACAAGTGAAGCGAGGAAAGAGGCGCGCTAGACCGCTTCCGCCGATACCACTTCTTCCTGGTCCACGTCCTGCGTGATCGGCAGGCTGAACGAGAACGTCGAGCCGACGCCCTGCGCGCTGCTGGCCCAGAGCTGGCCGCCGTGCATCTCGATCAGCCGCCGACAGATCGGCAGGCCCAGGCCGGTGCCCTGCGCGCGGCGGCTGGTCCCCGTATCGACCTGGCGGAACTCCTCGAAGATCACCGGCAGATGCTCGTGATCGATGCCGATGCCGGTATCCTTGACCCGCACCACCACCTGCGTCCCTTCGAGGATCGCCTGCACCAGGATATAGCCCTCGTCGGTGAACTTCGCCGCATTCGAGAGCAGGTTGAGCAGCACTTGCTTGATCCGCAGCCGATCGATCTCGACCATCGGCAGGTTCGGGCTGATCTCGGCGCGCAGCTCGATCGGCTTCTCCCTGGTAAGACCCGCCGCCGTCTCCATCGCCTGCTGGACGATCTCCTCGATCTGGACCTGCTCCCTGGAAAGCTCCATCTTGCCGGCCTCGATCTTGGCAAGATCCAGCATATCGTTGATCAGGTCGAGCAGGTGGCGGCTGTTGGAGAGCACCCGCTCGCGGAGGAACAACTGCTGCTCGGTAAGCGTGCCGTTGCGCTCAGCGCCCAGCAGATCGGTCATGGTGATGATCGCGTTGAGCGGCGTGCGCAGCTCGTGGCTGATCGTGTTGAGGAAGCGCGACTTATGCTTGCTGGCCTCCTCGGCGGCGTTGCGCGCGGCGACCAACTCCTGGTTCATGTGCTGTAGCTCGGCGGTACGCTGCACGACCTTGTCCTCAAGCGTGCGGTTATACGCTTCGAGCTGCTCGTACAGCAGCGCGTTTTCGAGCGACACCGCCGCCTGCGACGACAAGATCCGCAGCACTTCCAGCCGCTCCGGCGTGAACGCGCCGGTCGTCAGGTTGTTCTCCAGGTACAGGATGCCGACGAGCTTACCCTGGTTGACCAGCGGCATACACAGGATCGACTTGGGCTGCTTGCGCATGATGTAGCTGTCGCGGGTGAAGCGTCCCTCGTGTGTCGCATCGTGCAGCACAACCGCCTCTTTGGTGCGGCTGACGTAGTACACGACCGAGGCCGCCAGGTTGCGCGCGGTGCTGAGCGGAATATGCGGCAGCTTGGTGATGGCCTCCTGCTCCATGCGGCTTTCTGCCGCGACGATCAGCGCGCTGTCGCGCTCGATCAGCAGCACGCCGCTCTGCGCGCCCGCGTTTTCGAGCATGATATGCATCAGCGTGTGCAGCAGCGTCTCGAACACGATCGTCTCGGAGATCGCCTGCGCCGCCTTGAGTACCGTGACGACATCCAGCCAGCCGTTCTGCTCGGTGGTCGTCGTGTAGCGGTGGCTGGTCGTCGAGCCTTTGACGGTCGTTGTGTCGTGGCTGCGCGACGGCATCGGCGCGGCGGGGAAGAGCGCCTGATACATCTCCTCAAGCTGCTGGACCTTCGCCGTAGCGCCCCACACGACATAGGCATGCCGCGCGTCGGCCAGGTAGATCCGCGCGATCTTCTCCTGCGATCGGCTGAGGAAGAAGCGGGCGGCTAGCTCGTTGGCGATGGCCTCGTAGTGGTTGAAGCCCTGCTCGCGGCTGCTATTGACCGCCCGGTCGTACATCTCCATCGCGGTCAGGTGCTCGCCGTTGAGCCGCGCCATCTCCGCGCTGAGCAGGTAATACTTGCAGAGATGATTGGCCGGGCTATACTCGGACCACGCCTTGAATTTCGCCACCTGTTCTTCCAGCGTGGCCTTGTACGCGGCCTGCTCTTCGGCAGAGGCCGTCGGGTACAGCCCGGTCAGCGCCAGCGCCGACCAGAAGCCGACCTCCGGGATGAAGTACGTGCCCGCGTTGGTGTAGAGCGTCTCCTCGGCCTTGAGCGCCATCTCGCGCGCGCGCTGGTTGTCGCCGTACATGTTGAAGAGCATCAGCTTGTAGAGATAGTACAGGTGGTTGATCAGGAGGAACCCCTGACCCTCCATCTGGGCGACAAACTCCTGCTCGTTGAACGTGTCGTTGTCCAGGCTATCGCGCGCCGGGTTTTCTCCGCGCAGCGTCCGAATCATATTCTGCGTCAGGTTGGCCGTCGCCAGCAGGCCCGGATTCTTCGACTGACGCGCAAACGCGATGTAGTGCTCGATCTCGCCGAAGAGATCGTTCAGCTCGCCGCCGGCCATCAGGCGGTACTCGGTGCGCGCCCAGCAGGCCAGCCCGGCATACACGAAGTCGCCGACTTCCAGGCTGTGCAGGTAGGCTTGCTTGAGATACTCCAGGCTGTTGCGAATATGGTCGCTCCAGTGGCTGAGGAAGAAGCCCGCCACGTGATAGACTTTGCCCTGAAGCTCGACGGCTTTGAAGATCTCGTTGAGCTGAAGCGCCAGCTTGCCGTACGAGTATGCCGACTGGTACTGCCCGAACGCTGCGGCGCACAGGATGCCGTAGGAGCTGAAGGCAAACGACGACTCGGGCGCGTGGCCTTCGGTGAGCGAAACCATCACCATGCGCAGTACGATCAGCGCCATGAGGCTGGGGCTGGTGTTGTACGCCGGTGGGATCAGCGTCGTCAGGTACTTCATCTCCGCCAGCCGCTCCGGGTTGGTCAGCCGTGGCATGTCCACCAGCTCCTCGATCGCGCGACCGCCGAGCTGCGCCTGAATCTCTCCCAGGGCTTTGCCGACCTCCTCTTGCAGAACGGCCTCGTCTTCGGGGAAGTCCAGCCCGAAGAGCTTGCGCAAGCCCTCACGACCAAGGGCGGTCGCCTGCGCGAAGTTGGCGAGGTTGGTGTACAGCAGCATATGCGTGATGTACACATCGACCTTCTCCAGGTTCGACTGGGCACGCTCCAGAATGACCGCGAAGTACTCCTCAGCCGTATCGAAGTTGCCGGTCAGGTACTCGCACTCCGAGCGCTGTTTATAGAAGTCGAGCGCCAGCTCATAGTGCTCGTCCCAGGCGTTTTCGGGCAGGCACGCCATGCCGATGCTGAGGTACTCGCGGGCGGCGGGATAGGCCGTCGAGGCTTTGGCCTTGCGGCCCGCCATCAGGTTCATCCACGCCAGCTTGATGCGCTCGGCCTCGTCGGTGATGAACTCGATGCCGTAGTTGAGATGGTTGACGATGTCGAAGGCGCGCTCTTCAAGGCGCTCAGGTGGCGTCGTCTCCATCAGCAGCCGCCCGACCGTGAGATGAAGCTGCTGCTTATCGTCCTCGTTCATCAGCGAGTAGGCAGCCTGCCAGACGCGGTCGTGAAGGAAGCGGTAGGCAATATTGATGTACGAGTTGGTGCTGGTCGTCGTCGAGGTCGTGTCGCTGTTTTCCGGCTGAGCAAACGTATACTCGATGTCGATCGGAATGATCAGACCTTCGCGCAGCGCGGGCCAGAGCTTGGCCGCAACCGCCGCCGCCGACTCGCCCGAAACCACCGAGAGCAGCTCCATCTCGAACTGATGCCCGATACAGGCTGCCTGGATCAGGATGCGCTGCGTGGCTGGCTCGTACTTCTGGATCTTCTCGGCCATGAACGTCAGCACGTTATCGGTCATGCTGCGCTCATTGATCTGATCGAGGTCCCAGGTCCACTCGCCGTGGGCGTTATCGAAGACGATCAGGCCGTCGTCGTGCAGCGATTTGAGGAACTGATTGACGAAGAACGGGTTGCCTGCGGTCTTATCGAAGACCAGATCGGCCAGCGGCTCGGTCTGCTCCGGCGTGCTGTGCAGCGTTTCGCTGACGAGCGCGTTGACATCTTTGCGCTCCAGCGCCCGGAGCGTCACCGCTTTGACTGTCGCCGTGGTCTTGCGCAGATCGTCCAGCGTGAGCATCAGCGGATGGCTGGGACTCATCTCGTTGTCGCGGTACGAGCCGACGATCAGCAGGTTTTGTGTCTGCGGGTCGGCGGCGAGCACCTGCAATAGCTTCAGCGATGCCAGGTCGGCCCATTGCAGATCGTCAAGGAAGAGTACCAGCGGATGCTCATCGGTGGCGAAGACGCGGATGAAGTGCTGCATCACGAGGTTGAAGCGGTTTTCGGCCTCGGTCAAGCCAAGCTGCGGCACCGGCGCCTGCTGCCCGATGATCAGCTCGACATCGGGGATCACGTCGATGATCACCTGGCCGTTCGCGCCCAGCGCATTGACCAGCTGCGCGTTCCAGTCGGCGATCCGCTCGGCGCTTTCGCTGAGGATATGCCGGATCAGATCTTGAAACGCCTGGATAAAGCCGCTATAGGGCACGTTGCGCTTGTGCTGATCGTAGCGTCCGACCAGGAAGTAGCCGCGCTGCTGCGCGACCGGCTTTTGGATCTCATAGACCAGCACCGACTTGCCGACGCCCGACGGCCCCGCCACCAGCACCACTTCGGTAACGCCGGTGCTGACCATCTCGAACGCCGAAAGCAGCACTTGAGTCTCCGACTCGCGTCCGTAGAGCTTCTGCGGAATATGGAACAGCCCCGACGTATCGTGCACGCCCAGCGGAAACGGATCGATGCGCCCGGTCGAGGTCCACTGATCGAGGCAGTACTGAAGGTCGGCCTTCAAGCCGTAGGCGTTTTGATAGCGATCTTCCGCAGTCTTCGCCAGCAGCTTCATCACGATGTCGGAGATGGCCCTGGGAATGGCTGGCTTGGCCTCGTGCGGCGGCACCGGCATGCGCGCAATGTGGGCATGGACCAGCTCCATCGGATCGCTTGCCTGGAAGGGCAGATCGCCGGTCAGCATCTCATAGAAGGTGATGCCAAGCGAATAGCAATCGCTGCGGTAATCGATCGCGCGATTCATGCGCCCGGTCTGCTCCGGCGACATATACGGCAGGCTACCCTCAAGGTTGCGGATCGTCATCGGCTGCTGGCTTTCCTGGGAGAGCAGCGAGGAGATCGCAAAGTCGGTGAGCTTGACCTGCCCGGTCTTCGGATTAATAATGATATTCTGCGGCTTAATATCTTTGTGGATAATGCCTTTTTGGTGGATCGCCCCCAGGATGTCGGCAAGCTGGATGCCAATGTTGAGGAATGACGTAATATCAAAGGACGACGTACCGCCCGCATGCTTCAGCGAAGAGCCACCGAAGTCCTCCATAATCAGCGCTAACGTATTATTGCAGTGTTCCAGGGCGTACACCTGCACCACGCCAGGCAGCTTCAGATCTTTGACGATGTCGTACTGGCGGCGAAACTTGACAAGCTCAGCGGGGGAAGGATACTCGTTGTTCAACAACTTAAGGATAACGGGCTTCCCATCGGAGTTGCGTGTCGCGCGATACACCAGACTCGCCGCGCCTACGTGGATCTGCTCGGATATGCTGTATCCAGAAATAGTAGGCATGGTATACCCAGAAGCTATGGACATTGTGCTGCTCCTTATATCTCCGGCCATCTTCGAAGCGAAGGTTGAGATGTACTGCCACTGACAGTTCTCTGGATAACCGGGAGCTTAGCGATACTCAGAAAGATACAATCATGTAAGCCGTGCCTGCCGTAGGCGCGATGCTGCCTGCGCGCCACGGCAGCGCCGCCGCTTAGTGCGGCTCCCAGACCGCCTCGCCCTGCAAAATGCGGTTGATCTGCTGGATAAAGCGCGAGCGCTCGATCGGCTTGCCGATAAAGCCGTCGAAGCCTTCGCGCCGGGCGCGCTCGACCGTCTCCGGCATGCAGTTGGCGGTGATCGCGACGACCATCGGCTGCGTATCGAACTGCATTTCTTCAAAGAACGTGCGCAGCTTGCGGTGAACGGTAAAGCCGTCTTCGTGGGGGATGGAGATGTCGAGCAAGATCAGATCGGGGCGGCGTAAGGCATTATCGTTGAGCAGCTTAAAGAGCTGACGCCCCGACGCGCGCGCGTTGCAATACTTAACGCCGACGTCGCCGCGCAGAATATCGCAGAAGATGAATAAATTGTCTGGATTATCTTCTACCAGCAGTACCACGGCTTCCCTTGGGTCTACAAGGCTGGTCGTCATGATGGCGGCTCCTTTTGTCGTGTGATGAAGGGCTAGGATGTTTCCATATACGATCGCTGCTAAACAGTCTTGCCTACAACGTGCGGGAGCGATCTGCACGACTATGTTTGCTGCCTGAAACACAGCGGCAGTGCGGCCTACAGAATGGTACACAACGTAGGATAACGTTTCCAACATAATCGCTGCCGATGAAGAAATGTGGGGGGAAGCTGGCTAGCGACAAGCTGCGGATAGCGTATAGATTAGCAAATTGCCTATATGGGCTGAACGTCTGTCGGTCCTGTCTTCCTGCGCCAGAAGTACAGTCGGCAGCCGTCCCCTTAACCTGGATCCTATACCGGGCTGATTGTACATATACCACAGGCCGCTGTCGGGTGGATATAGTACTATCAGGGCACCTCTTGCGTTCATTGTGGCGTGTAACAACAAGAACCATTCTCGTTTATAATGTGTTCGCTCCCTATGCAGTATAGAAGATTTACGGCTGATGCAAGCGCATCGTGCCGCGAATCGATCAGGACGTACGCGGTCGCTTCTGCGCCGCGATGAGACGGGCCTGCGGCGCAGCAGCACAGCAAAAAGCTCGGCGGCATGGCCCCGCCGAAGGCTGGTTTGTTCCCCCGCGTACGTCCGATCGATATGCGTGTGCTGAGGGGCGATCCTGCGCTGATATGGCACGATCGCCGGTATCGCGTACACTCGATTCATTGGTTAAGGCGCACAGGAAGGGAGGGTATTTGAGCTTTTACGCAAACAAGGTATCCCATTAGGGGGTATTAAAGGAGAATTTTTCGCTCCTTTTTCTCTTTATTTGTTGTATTTCTTGGTAACTTTAAGGCTCACGTGCGGCGTTGAGGCGCGGCTACTCGGCTGTAGCGCACGGGCTACAACAGCCAGCAGTGGGGCTACGTGCGTGACAGCCGAACGCGGCCAGACGGCTGCCTGATCTGAACCTTAAGAAGTCAACCGATTCGAGCCGAAATAATGGTAAGGTTCGTGATAAGGCGGGGATGGTACCCTGCTAACAAGGTAGTCAAGTACCGGTTATCATGTTCTCTAACACCACGATGACGTTATATATCGGACAATAAAAAGCCGTAAAGTAACAGTAGCGTCCACGTAGACGCACAAACGATACACTATGGATACACGAAGTACCATTTTAGACAAAGAGCCAGCCGTTCAACGAGCAGATCGCTGCGATACCTGGCTCGCTCCCGCACTCGTTATCGACCAGCCCACGAGCACGACGCATCGGATGGTCGCTCCAGCGCTGAACACACTTAGTCGGCCCACCGAAGGAGGCGCAGACCGCGTCACGATCCGAACATCTGAAATCGCTTTGTCGCATGCAGCACACATGCAGATCTGGGCCACGTCCGCCAGATCCGGCGATATGCGCGCATACCACGTTGCTGTGCGGATGTATGTTGCCAATGAATGCCCTGCGATACGCAACCGTAACAAAGGGGTATCGGTTGCTCCACCATTGGACGACACGTTCTATCACAAACCTCAGATGAGGCAAGGCTGGTCCACCAACACGCTCATACGACCTGCATGGATAACTGCCTGACTTAACATCTTCCGTCGTCAAGAGGAGCATAGCTGTGTTTACACATGTCGAGGAGCGCCAGGCCGCGCTTCTTACCCCCCTTACTGCCATGGAGCAGAACCCCATGCCCGGAGCATGGTCATTGGTCCAAACATCGGGCCAACACACGTGCATGCATCATCTGTTTGAGGTTCAGGTAGCCCAGCATCCCAATAGCGTCGCCCTGGTTTTCGGGCAGCAATCCCTGACCTACGGCGAGCTTGATCGCCGCGCGAATCAGCTCGCGCACATGCTGCGCAGGATCGGTGTCGGGCCAGAGGTTTGTGTTGCTGTTTGCATGGAGCGCTCGCTTGAGCTGATTGTTGCGTTACTTGGTATCCTCAAGGCCGGCGGTGTCTACGTCCCTCTTGATCCGGCGTATCCGCAGGATCGGCTCCAGTATATGTTGGTCGATACGCAGGCGCCGGTGCTGCTCACCCAGGCGCGGCTGCGCGATCAACTGCCAGAGGTTGACGTTACGCGCGTCCAGATCATCACGCTCGACGCGGACTGGTCCACGCTCGCACATGAGCGTGCGGCTACGCCAGCCTGCATGACCGGCTCAGAGAATCTGGCGTACGTGATCTATACGTCGGGCTCGACCGGCAAGCCAAAGGGTGTGCTGGTTGCCCATCGCGGCGTGGGCAATGTGGTTGATACGCAGGTTGATCTCTTTGATGTGCGACCCCAGAGCCGAATTCTCCAATTTGCCTCGATCAGTTTTGATGCTTCTATCTTTGAAATTGTGATGGCCTTAGGCGTGGGCGCAACGCTGTATCTTGCCCCGCGCGACATGCTCCTGCCAGGCCCCGATCTGGCTCGTCTGCTACGCGAACAGGCGATTACTCATATTACGATCCCGCCGTCCTCGCTGGCCGCGCTGCCGCCCGCCGAGCTGCCCGCGCTGAAGACGGTAATTGTCGCAGGCGAGGCGTGCTCAAGCGCGCTGGTGGCACGCTGGGTATGCGGGCGCATGTTCTTCAATGCCTACGGCCCCACCGAGACGACGATCTGGGCGACGACCGCGCGCTGTGCAGCCGATGGCGCGCAGCCGCATATCGGTCGTGAGATCTACAACACCCAGTGCTATATTCTGGACGAGCAGATGCAGCCGGTGCCGGCAGGCGAGCTCGGCGAGCTGTATGTCGGCGGTATCGGCCTGGCGCATGGCTACCGCAATCGTCCAGATCTGACGGCGGAAAAGTTCGTGCCCAATCCGTTCAGCAGTGATCCCGGCGCGCGGCTGTACAAGACCGGCGATCTGGCGCGCTATCTGCCTGACGGCAATATCGATTTTATCGGTCGCGCCGACGATCAGGTCAAAGTCCGAGGCTTCCGCATCGAGCCCTGCGAGATCGCGGCAGTGCTGCAACAGCATCGGAGCGTGCGCGAGTGTACCGTAGTGGCGCGCGAGGATACCCCCGGCAATAAACGCCTGGTCGCGTATGTCGTGACGAACAACGAGCAAGGAGCAGAGCACGGCATACCGGCGCTGCGGCAGTTCCTGGCGGAGCGCCTGCCGGAGTACATGGTGCCGAGCGCGTTCGTGATGCTCGATGCGCTGCCGCTGACGCCCAACGGCAAGGTCGATCGCAAGGCCCTGCCCGCGCCGGAGCTGTCGCGTGTGGTCGAGGATGCGCTGGTTAGCCCGCGCACGCCTGCCGAAGCCGCCGTCGCCGAGATCTGGGCCGATGTGCTGGGTGTCACGTCGATCGGCATCCACGATAACTTCTTCGCGCTGGGCGGCCACTCGCTGCTGGCCGGCCAGGTGCTGACGCGGCTGCGCGAGGCGTTTCAGGCCGATGTGTCGATGCAGACGCTCTTCGTCCACGCGACGGTCGCCGAGGTTGTCGCGGCGATCAGCGAGCAGCTCGGCGGCCCGACGATCGCCGACAATCTGGCGCAGATGTATCTTGATCGTCGGACGTTCTCCTGTGACCTCGACCTGGCAGGCGATCTGCCGACAGCCCAGATCGAGCTCCGGCGGCCTGCATCGGGCAATCTGCCGCTCTCGTTCGCGCAGCAGCGCCTGTGGATGATCGAGCGCTTCGCCCCCGGTAATCCGGCCTATCTGGTGCCGCAGGCGCTGCGCCTGATCGGCGCGCTGGATGTCGACGCGCTGGAGCGGAGCTGCAACGCGATTGTGCAGCGTCATGAAGCGCTGCGGACGGTCTTCCGGCTCTGCGACGAGCAGCCGGTTCAGGTGGTCCTGCCAGAGGTGCGTATTTCCCTGCCGATCGTCGATCTTGAGGCGCTCGATCCCGCCGAGCAGGCACTGGGCGTGCAGCAGCTTGCGCTGCTTGAGGCGCAGCGGCCCTTCGATCTGGCTGCCGGTCCCCTGCTGCGCACGACGCTGCTGCGTCTCAGCGCCGAAGAGCATGTCCTGCTGCTGACGCTGCACCATATCGTGATCGATGACTGGTCGCTCTCGATCTTCTGGCGCGAGCTGGCGGCCTGCTACAAGGCGGCCCTGACCGATCAGCCAACGCTCTTGAGCGAGCTGACGCTCCAGTATCCCGACGCGGCGCTGTGGCAGCATAAGTGGCTGCAAGGCGCGGTGCTGGCCGAGCAGACGGCCTACTGGACCAGGCAGCTCTCCGGCTGTGGCGCGGTGCTGCACCTGCCGACCGACCGACCCCGTCCGCTGTCGCAGACGTTCTGCGGCGCGCGCGAGTCGATCGTGCTGCCGCAGGCGCTCACCCAGGCGCTCGCCGAGCTGAGCCAGCGCGAGGGCACGACGCTGTTCATGACCCTACTGGCGGCCTTTCAGGTACTATTGCAGCGCTACAGCGGCCAGACCGATTTTGTGGTCGGCACGCCGATCGCCAATCGCCGCCGCCGCGAGTTCGAGGACCTGATCGGCTTCTTCATCAACACGCTGGCACTGCGCGCCGATCTGAGCGGCCATCCGAGCTTCCGCGAGCTGCTGGGCCGCGTGCGCGAGATGGCGCTGGGCGCGTATATGCATCAGGATTTGCCGTTCGAGCAGGTGGTGGAGCTGGCGCACCCGGAGCGCGATCCCAGCCGTAATCCGCTCTTCCAGGTGATGTTCGCCCTTCAGAACGCGCCGCGCCAGCCGGTCCAGCTCGACGGGCTGACGGTCGAAGCCCTGCCTCATACCAGCGTCACCGCGCAGTTCGATCTTTTCCTCGAAATGATCCAGGTTCCCGGCGGTCTGCTCACCTCCTTCGAGTACAACACCGACCTCTTCGATGCCGCGACGATCGCGCGGATGCTGGGCCACCTCCAGACCTTGCTGGAGAGCGTGGTCGAGAATCCCGACCAGCGGGTGGCGCTGCTGCCGCTGCTGCCGACGACCGAGCAGCAGCGCATCGTCGTCGAGTGGAATGCCACGCGCACAGCCTATGCCGAAGATCGGCGGCTGCATGAGATGGTCGAGGCGCAGGTCGCGCGCACGCCCAACGCGGTGGCGGTGGTCTTCGAGGATCAGCAACTGACCTACCAGGAGCTCGATCGGCGGGCGAACCAGCTTGCGCATCATCTCCAGCGCCTCGGCATCGGGCCGGACGTGCCCGTCGGCATCTGCATCGAGCGCTCGATCGAGATGGTCGTCGGCGTGCTGGCGGTGCTCAAGGCGGGCGGTGTCTATCTGCCGCTCGATCCGGCCTATCCCCAGGAGCGCTTGCAGTTTATGCTGGCCGATGCTCAGGCTCCTGTACTGCTGACCCAGCGGCATCTCGTCGAGATGCTGCCCGCGCACAGCGCTCAGGTGCTCTGCCTGGATAGCGATTGGGAGCGTATCGCCTGCGAGCCGACCTGGCCGACCGCCAATGCGGCGACAGGTGATCATCTGGCCTACCTGATCTACACCTCCGGCTCGACGGGCCGCCCGAAGGGCGTGGCGATGGGCCTTCGTCCTTTAATCAATTTGTTGACATGGCAACTTTCTCAGTGGACGCCAGGCAGCCAGACGGTGACGCTGCAATTCGCCTCGCTGAGCTTCGACGTGTCGTTTCAGGAGATTTTCTCGACGTGGTGCTCCGGCGGCACGCTGGTGCTGATCTCGTCCGAGGTACGCCAGGACAGCGCGCAGTTGTTGCACGTGCTGGAGCGCGAAGGCGTCGAGCGAATCTTCCTGCCGTTCGTCGCGCTGCAATTTCTGGCCGAGGCCGCCGAGCAGCAGGCGCACGTGCCCAGCCGTCTGCGCGAGATCATCACCGCAGGCGAGCAGCTCCAGATGACTCCGGCGATCGTGCGGCTGATCCAGCGCCTTGGCCGCTGTACGCTGCACAACCACTACGGCCCGTCCGAGACGCATGTCGTCACCGCTCATGATCTGGTAGGCTGCCCCACCAGGTGGGCCGCGCTGCCGCCGATTGGCCGCCCGATCCACAACGCGCAGATGTTCGTGCTCGATCAGCACCTCCGCCCGGTGCCGGTCGGCGTTGCCGGTGAGCTGTATATCGGCGGCGATGCGCTGGCGCGCGGCTACCTCAACCGGCCCGAACTGACGGCTGAGAAGTTCGTGCCCAATCCGTTCAGCGGGTGCCCTCAGGGCATGCCCGGCGCGCGGCTGTACAAGACCGGCGATCTGGCGCGCTATCTGCCCAACGGCGACATCGCCTTCATGGGCCGCATCGACCACCAGGTCAAGGTGCGCGGCTTCCGCATCGAGCTGGGCGAGATCGAAACGCTGATGCAGCAGCATCCCGGCGTGCGCGAGTGCGTGGTGATTGTCCGCGAAGATACTCCCGGCGATAAGCGCATTGTGGCGTATGTGGTCGAGAATACAGAGCATGACGCCCTGACTCCTGGCCTTAAGGCGTATTTGCAGGAGCGTCTGCCCGCCTACATGGTGCCGAGCGCGATCGTGGTGCTCGACGCGCTGCCGCTCACGCCCAACAGCAAGGTCAATCGCCTGGCGCTGCCGGCTCCGGTTCGGGCGCAGCAGGCAGAGCAGCGGACGCTGGCGGCGCCGCGCACCGCGCTTGAGGCGCAGCTGGCCGGTCTGTGGGCCGAGCTGTTCGGCGTCGAGCAGGTCGGCATCGATGAGGATTTCTTCGCGCTGGGCGGCCACTCGCTGCTGGCGATCCGCCTCACGGCGCAGATCAAGGCGAGCTTCGGCATCGACCTGCCGCTGCGCGAACTCTTCGCCGCGCCGACCGTCGCCGGATGCGCGCAGGCGGTGCAGGCAGTGCAGCAGCCAAGCTTCGAGAGCGATGAGTCGCTTGATCTGCTGGTCGATCTGATCGCCGATACCGCGCTCGACCTGTCGATCCGCCCCACGGCCAGCGATGACTGGTTTGTTGCGGAGCCGAAGGCGCTCTTCCTGACGGGCGCGACCGGCTTCCTGGGAGCCTTTATGCTCCACGAGCTGCTGCGCAAGACGAGCGCCGATGTGTACTGCTTGGTCCGCGCGAAGCACAGCGACCAGGGCAGCGATCGGCTGCGCGCCACGCTGGAAGCATATGGGCTGTGGGATGAGCAGCTCAGCGCGCGAATCGTTGCGGTGCCCGGCGATCTCGGCCAGCCGCGCCTGGGCCTCTCCGAGGATGCCTTTGCCACGCTGGCCGATACGATCGACGGCGTGTACCACAGCGGCGCGATGGTCAGCTTTATCTATCCCTACGCCGCGCTCAAGGCCGCAAACGTGCTGGGCACGCAGGAAGTGCTGCGCCTGGCGTGTCAGGGCCGCGTCAAGCCGCTGCACTACGTCTCCACCGTCGCCGTCGCCAGCACCGCCGCCCGCAGCGCCGACGGGCGGGTCCACGAGCAGGAGATGCTCGGCCCGATCGATAGCATCGACAGCGGCTATGTGCAGACCAAGTGGGTGGCGGAGCATCTGGTGATGGCGGCTAAGGAGCGCGGCCTGCCCGTGTCGATCTACCGGCCAGGGCGGATTGCCGGCCACAGCGTCACCGGCGCGAGCAATCCCGACGACTTTATTGCGCGGCTGATCACCGGCTGGGTGCAGCTCGGCAGCGCGCCCGACATCGACATGCAGGAGAATCTCGCGCCCGTCGATTATGTGGCGCAGGCGATCGTCCACCTGTCGCTCCAGCGCGATCGGATCGGCCAGGTCTTCCACCTGCTCAACCCGCAGCCGATCCAGTTTCGTGAGCTGGCGCAGGCGGTGAAGCGGGCGGGCTTCCCGGTCCGTGTGCTGCCCTACGCCCAGTGGTACGCCGCGCTGCTGGCGAACGCCCAGAGCGAGCACGACAACGTGCTGTATCCGCTGCTCTCCTTCCTCTCGGCGATGCCCACCGAAGAAGACTGGGTCGATCTCCTCGCAATGCCGCACTACGATTGCCGGAATACGATCGAGGGGCTTGCCGATAGCTCGATTGTCTGCCCGACGTTCAGCGCCGAGCAGATCCGGGCCGCATTGACCTACTTCATCGAGCGCGGCGTGCTGCATTTCCAGAGCCAGGTGCTCTCCGCGCGGGCCGTCGAGCCGGTCGCGTAGGGGAACTAACGGAGCATAAAGAACAAAGAACAAAGGGCGAGAACGAAGTAGATACGACTCCCTTTCTCCTGTGCCGAAGGTAACGCG